>MGOS01000083.1:44995-49858 GCA_001797185.1 Clostridiales bacterium GWB2_37_7 | reverse complement strand
ATAGATGAAGAATTTGATGAAGAAGTTGATGTTGAATTAGAGGAAATTCCAAAGCCTTCTCAAATAAAAGAATTCCTAGATCAATACGTTATAGGCCAAGATACTGCTAAGAAGTCGTTGGCGGTAGCAGTATATAATCATTACAAAAGAATAAACGCAGATTACAAGGTTGATGACGTAGAACTGCAAAAGAGCAATATCGTATTGCTTGGTCCTACTGGCTCTGGTAAAACACTGCTTGCTCAGACCTTAGCTAGAA
The DNA here is from genome assembly GCA_001797185.1 of Clostridiales bacterium GWB2_37_7. Lineage (GTDB taxonomy): Bacteria > Bacillota > Clostridia > Lutisporales > Lutisporaceae > GWB2-37-7. The sequence goes on along the minus strand of MGOS01000083.1, from coordinate 49,599 downwards.
TTCTAAATGTGCCATTTGCTATAGCAGACGCCACATCGCTTACAGAAGCCGGCTACGTAGGTGAAGATGTTGAGAATATACTCTTAAAGCTAATACAAAATGCCGATTATGATATTGAAAGAGCTCAAAGAGGTATTGTTTATATTGATGAAATTGACAAAATTGCAAGAAAGTCAGAAAATCCATCTATTACAAGGGATGTTTCTGGTGAAGGTGTACAACAAGCTTTATTGAAAATTTTAGAGGGCACCATTGCCAGTGTACCACCGCAAGGGGGGAGAAAACACCCACATCAAGAGTTTATACAAATAGACACAACAAACGTATTGTTTATTTGTGGTGGAGCCTTTGATGGGATAGATAAGATTATTATGAACAGAACTGGTAAAAAATCATTGGGCTTTACAGCTGATGTGCAATCTAAGGAACAACAAAACATCGGGGATGTTCTAAAGAAAATTATGCCTGAGGATCTGTTGAAGTTTGGTCTAATACCGGAATTTGTAGGCAGACTTCCAATCGTGGTTACCTTGAATGCGCTGGACAAAGCTGCACTGATGCAAATACTAACAGAGCCTAAGAATGCCTTAGTTAAGCAATACCAGAAGCTTCTTGAAATGGATAATGTAGAGCTGGTATTTGAAAATGAGGCTGTTGAAGAAATTGCACAAAAAGCTTTGGATAGAAAAACAGGTGCTAGAGGATTAAGGGCGATATTTGAAGAGCTAATGACAAATGTAATGTATGATATTCCATCCAGAGAGGACATAGATAAATGTATTGTTAAAAAGGAAACTGTCTTAGCAAAAATAGAGCCTGAAATGGTACTCCTTGAGCCTGGCACAAAGAAGGCAGCAAAAAAGCCGACTAGAAAGAATCAAAAAGCAAAAAGAGGCACTGCCTCCTAAATAAAAAGGATTCTATTGAATTATTAATGATTTAATAGAATCCTTTTTTGAAATGCATGGACAGAAAATTTGTTAAAGGAAAAATTAGATTTTTCTATGCGTTATAATAAAAACTGGTTGAAATTTCAACCAGTTTTTATTTTGAATTTATTCAAAGGAAATATTTTTAACTGCCTTATGGGGAAGCGCATTAGCCATATCCAAATATTTATACGCTTTTTCCCATTCTTGATTGCGCTTATATATTTTGCTTAATCCAATATAAGCATATACAATAAATTGTGAAGCAGCAGGTTTTTTGACTAAGGATTCAGCCTTTGAAAACAGATTAATAGCTGCATCAATTTCATTTTCCTCCAAAAGACAAGAACCCTTTATTGCTAATACATCAGCCTTATTCTCATCCTTGTCATCTAAATCTACAATAACTTCATTTAGAAGCTTATTGAAGCCTTCACCTTGCTTATCTGCCAAAAACATAGTCTTTACTGTTTCTGCCTTCGCATTTAATGCTCTGCTAAAATTTTCTGTATACTCAAAATACTTTCTTGACATATCCAAGTATTTTAATGCATTTTCATAATCAGAGGAGAGTCTGTAAAATATGCCCAAATTAGTATAGCTGGCATATTTGCTTACTTCATCCTCGCTAAACTGGAAATATTCAATGGCTTTTAATGTACACAGGATTGCCTGCTTGTAATTATAGTTATACAAATAAGCAATGGATATAAGCATATTGAATTTACCAAAGTTATGGAATATTTTATACATTTTGGAGTATTTTAGATTTTCATTTATAAAGACAATAATTTCTGTGAATCGCTCTTGTTTAAAGTAAATATGTATCAAGCTGTAAGCAATATCTAGCTTTAGTATTACATTTTCCAAATTTACATTCGAGATTAGATTATAAGCGGTTGAAAGATAATGTTCAGACTGTATAATATCATTTTCTTCATTAAATATAATACCTAAATAGTAATAGCTTTTGCATAAATAGGATGTTTGGTCTGACTTACTTAAATACTTTACAGCTGTAAGTAGTGTATCCTTGGCCTCTGTTCTTTTCAATTTCCAATAAGCAATTCCGAGGAGTGCGTATAAACACCCAAGGAAATCTCCCATGGTGTTGTTGTCTTGGTCGCTGATGCTATGTAAGAAATATTCTATTTCTGTTACTACTGCGTTGTGATCTTCATTTTCATGCAGTGATTCTGCTTTGGCAACAAGTCTCTGACATTTGTGAAAAGAGAAATCATCATTTGATAAAAAATAGGACATTGGTACATTTAATCGTTGGGCTATAAATTCAAGTGTAGATATGGAAGGATTATTGATACCATTTTCAATAAGACTCAACTGATTTCTTGTTATTCTATCTTCGACCAGTTCAGCTTGAGTCAGTCCTTGCTCTTTTCTAATTGCTTTGATTTTTTGACCTAATGTAAGCATAATATATCACCCCCGTGTTATTATGTGTAAATATTATTATAACATAGTTAATTATATACTTGTATATATAATTGCAGGTTTATAAAAAAGTATGTGGTTATAAATAATAAAAGAATGGATACAGACAAATTTGGTATATTTGACATATTAGTAATTACTAGTTAATATAATAATTACTAATCAATGTTTATCTTGGAAGAAAAATAAAGGAGGAAGAAATCTATGAAAAAACTGTTAATTATCATGTTGGTGAGTATCTTTTGCATCATAGGTTTAGTAGGGACTTCAGGTATAGCAAGCGTTGAGTTTCCAGATGGACCAGATAGTTTTGTACGAATTACAAGATCAGCAAGTGTAGAATTTCCAGATGGACCAGATAGCATTATAAGCTTAAAGATTTGATATAAATTAATTTCCTCGAAATCAGTCACTTAAAAAACAGATCATGATATATTCAAACAGTATTATAGTTTGCTATAATACTGTTTTTTTGCTTATTTAAAGCTTTTTTTACAGGATAAAAAAATACCCTAAGCAAATAATATTATAGAGCTAACATTATTATTATAATTCAACAATGTTGGATTTAATAGCCTTTTACACATATTTACATAGCTTAATCAAAACAACTGAAATAGCATATGCAATAAAGGAGGCATCAATTATGACACAATTTTTTTTCATTGTTCAATTCTTTTTCGCAGTGGTTATAGGCTTATATTTTCTAAATATGCTTAAGAACCAGCAAGGTAGCAAGGTGGTAGTACAAAAGGAATCAAAAAAAGAAATGGAAAAACTTCAACAGTTGAGAGAGATAAAGCTGACAAAGCCTTTATCAGAGCTTACCAGGCCAAGCAGCTTCGAGGAGATAGTGGGTCAACAAAATGGAATAAAAGCATTAAAGGCTGCGATATGCAGTCCGAATCCACAGCATGTAATTATATATGGACCTCCCGGAATTGGTAAGACTGCAGCGGCGAGATTGGTTTTAGAGGAAGCAAAAAAGATAGTAGGGTGTCCCTTTAGGAATGATGCAAAATTCATGGAGATAGATGCCACTACTGTGCGTTTTGATGAAAGAGGCATTGCAGATCCATTGATTGGTTCTGTACACGACCCTATATACCAAGGTGCAGGAGCTATGGGGGCGGCAGGTGTTCCGCAGCCAAAACCGGGAGCAGTCACAAAAGCGCACGGAGGAATACTTTTCATCGATGAAATAGGGGAACTTCATTCTATACAAATGAATAAACTGTTAAAGGTACTGGAAGATAGAAAGGTGTTTTTAGAAAGCGCATATTATAATTCAGAAGATACACACATTCCTTATCATATACATGATATATTTCAGAATGGGCTGCCAGCTGATTTTAGGCTTATTGGTGCAACTACTCGTGGTCCAGAGAGCATACCGCCAGCTTTACGCTCAAGATGTATGGAAATCTATTTCCGACCACTTACTCAAAGTGAGATAAAGCTGGTCGCTGAAAATGCTGTGCAAAAAATAAGCTTTGATATGCAGCAAGGTGTGTCTGAGGTAATTGCAAGGTATGCTACAAATGGGAGAGAAGCAGTCAACATGATTCAGACTGCAGTTGGCATAAATATATTGGAGCAGCGCAGCAAGATTTTAGTTAGTGATATAGAATGGGTCCTAAACAATGGTCAGTACAACCCAAGACCTGATAAAAAGGTAAATGATGAAGCTTTGGTAGGCTATGTCAATGGGTTGGCAGTATTTGGGCCCAATATAGGAACCTTATTGGAACTTGAGGCTACCGCAACGAAGGTTGGGGGCAGAAGGGGCAAAATTACCATAACCGGTGTTGTTGAAGAAGAAGAGATAGGCTCTCGCGAGGGTAGAACGATAAAAAGAAAAAGCATGGCAAAGGGCTCTGTAGAAAATGTTGTGACTGTATTAAAAAAATATTTGGATATCGATCCGGCAAATTATGACATACATCTGAATTTTCCTGGTGGAACCCCAGTTGATGGTCCATCTGCAGGTATATCCATTGCAACTGCAATATATTCAGCGATTCACAATATACCTATAGATAATAAGGTAGCTATGACTGGTGAGGTTTCGATACGTGGTAAGGTAATGCCAATAGGCGGAGTAGTAGCAAAGGTAGAAGCTGCAAAGCAAGCAGGGGTGGAGAGAGTGATTATACCCAAGGACAATTGGCAGCATATATTCAATGATTTTCCTATAAAAGTAATACCGGTGGACAATATAAG
>MGOS01000083.1:42753-44986 GCA_001797185.1 Clostridiales bacterium GWB2_37_7 | reverse complement strand
AACAAACAAGTATACCAGCTATGGATCTAGGCTTGCTTACCGCACAGCCACTGTCACAAACAGCTATTCATGTGAAGGGCGATAGGCAAATTGAAATCAAATATTGATAAAATATATTGATAAAGATATAATAATCATACAAAGTCGCAGGAACAATATGGTATAATGCATTTGATGTATCGTATGATTTGCACTATACAAATGCATGATATAAATAGCACTATATATCTTAGCGAGCTTTAAATATACAAGACGAATGTACTTAACAGGAGTGATAAGGATGACCAATCAAAACAATAACAAAAGAAAAATACCTCTATTACCCTTAAGAGGATTAGGCATATTTCCATATATGGTTTTACACTTTGATGTGGGTAGGGAAAAGTCCATCAGAGCATTGGAAGAAGCAATGATAAATGATCAGCTGATTTTTTTGGTTACGCAAAAAGAAGCACAAACAGATCTTCCAAGCATAGAGGATTTCTACGAGGTAGGAACAATATCAAAAATAAAGCAGCTGTTGAAGCTGCCCGGAGATACCATTCGAGTATTGGTAGAGGGCATATCACGGGCAAAAGTAGAAGAAATAGTATCAGATGAACAGTTCTTTTTCGTAGAAGTATCTGAGCTTGAGGAGAATGCAATTGAAATAGATACTGAAGTTGAAGCATTAAGAAGAAGCTTGCTGGATGTATTTGATGAATATATCAAAGCAAACAGCAAGATTGCGCCTGAGACATTGATTACTGTTTCAGAAATAGAGGATATCTCCAGATTTGCAGATGTGATTGCTTCAAATTTAGCAGTCAAGATTGAAGTGAAGCAAGATATACTCGCAAGCTTTGATATCAAAGAAAGATTAGAGCTAATATATGAGATTATAACCAAGGAGTTGGAGATACTCGAAATAGAGAGAAAGATTAATTCTAGAGTAAGAAAGCAAATTGATAAATCTCAAAAGGAGTATTATTTAAGAGAACAGCTTAAGGCAATACAAAAAGAATTAGGTGATAAGGAAGGTCATGGAGAAGACATAGATGTATACAGGGGAAAGCTTGAAAAGCTTGAGCTTCCTGAGGAAGCGGTAAAAAAGATTGAAAAAGAACTGGACCGACTTTCTAAACTCTCCCAAGGCTCTCCTGAAGTAGGTGTTATAAAGACCTACTTAGATTGGATTTTTGATTTGCCTTGGAATACAGAAACAGAAGATAATTTGGATATTAAGCACGCAAGACAAGTGTTGGATGAGGATCATTACGGCTTGAAAAAGGTAAAAGAAAGAGTATTAGAGTACTTAGCAATAAGACAGCTTTCACAAAATATGAAGGGTCCGATACTTTGCTTAGTCGGTCCTCCGGGTGTCGGTAAAACTTCTATCGCTAAATCTATAGCAAGAGCTATGGGAAGAAAATTCATCAGAATGTCGCTAGGTGGAGTGAGAGATGAAGCAGAAATTAGAGGACATCGGAGAACTTATATCGGAGCTATCCCAGGTAGAATCATATATTCTGTGAAGCAGGCTGCATCTAAAAATCCTTTATTCTTATTGGATGAAATAGATAAGATGTCACATGATTTCAGAGGAGATCCGGCATCTGCTATGCTGGAGGTTTTGGATGCAGAGCAAAACAAAGACTTTAGAGACCATTATCTAGAGCTGCCCTTTGACTTATCAAGGATCATGTTTGTAACAACAGCAAACTCCCTTGATACAATACCTGCTCCTTTGCTTGATAGGATGGAGGTCATCCACATATCCGGCTACACAGAAGAAGAGAAGTTAAGTATTGCTCAAAAATACCTGGTGCCAAAGCAAATTAAGGAACATTCCCTAAAAGAGGAAAACCTTCAGATTTCAGAAGCTACCATAAGGGCAATTATAAGTGGCTATACAAGAGAAACTGGGGTAAGAAGCCTAGAGCGTGAAATAGCCAATGTTATAAGAAAAGCGGCGACACAAATAGTGGAGCATAATAAAGAAACTATAAAAATTACGCCGGCTAATTTGCAAAAATTCCTAGGTATGTTGAGGTACAGATTTGATAAGGCAAACCTGAAAAATGAAATTGGCGTTGTAACAGGCTTGGCTTGGACCGCAGTTGGCGGCGATACCTTGTTTATTGAGGTTTCGGTTATGCCGGGCAGCGGAAAGCTTGAGCTGACAGGGCAACTGGGAGATGTCATGAAGGAATCGGCAAAAGCTGGCTTAAGCTATATCAGATCAAGGTGCGAA
>MGOS01000083.1:39364-42566 GCA_001797185.1 Clostridiales bacterium GWB2_37_7 | reverse complement strand
AAGGAAAAGGTCTTGGCAGCTAATAGAGCTGGGATTACAAAGGTAATCATTCCTGTAGACAATGAAAAAGATATTGAGGAAATACCACAAAACGTGAGAAAAGCAATAGAATTTGTGCTTGCCAGCAATATGGATGAAGTGTTGAAGCATGCATTGGCAAGAGGTGAAAACAATGATAATAAAAAGATGTGATTTTGTTACAAGTGCTGCCCAATATGGGCAATACCCTGAATCAGACCTGCCCGAGGTTGCCTTTGTAGGCAGGTCTAATGTGGGGAAATCCTCTTTGATCAATTCTATGCTGAATAGAAAAAGCCTTGTTAAGGTAAGCTCAAAGCCCGGCAAAACAAGGCTTATAAATTTCTTTGTAGTAAATGAGGAATTAATGCTGGTAGATTTGCCAGGCTATGGCTATGCAGCAGTATCTCGCGGAGAAAAAGAAAAATGGGGTAGGATGATAGAGGATTACCTAACTACTCGTGAAATCTTAAAAAGTGTAGTGCTATTGGTAGATATTAGACACAAGCCTACAGGTGACGATAAACTCATGTATGATTTTATTAAATTTTATAGAGGTAAGGTAATTGTTGTTGCCACAAAGTGGGATAAAATAACCAAAAATGCCTACAGAAAGAATATGGATATAATTAAAAATACCCTGAACCTAGATGAGAAAGATCTATTGCTGCCATACTCCTCAGAAACTCATCAGGGTAGAGAAGAGTTATGGGATATTATTACTAATTCCTTTTATTAATTATTGGGGGACAACAATGAAATCACAATTGGTAATAACGCTTCTGATTGCTGGGTTAAATATACCTGTTTATTTGGAGTTGTACAAGCATGCCTTAAAAAGCAGGGCAATTTGGATAAAGGCAGCAATTACATTCATTTTTTGGGGAGCAGCCATCGCCACACAGACAATGGCTGCTTTTGTTGGAATCGTGTACTTGTATCTTACTTATTACAGGCATATTAGAAATGATGTAAACAATGATGAAGTTGATAAATGGCATATAAATGGATCAAATTCCTTGAGGGTTGTTTTCATCACTGTATTAGCAAGGACAGGCATAGCGATTGTAAATTTTGTATACATAATAATATTAGTGAAATTTGTAAAATATAATATACAACTGCAAGATATCATTGTAACCTACTCAGAGGCGCAGTTTGCTGCAAAGCTCATACTTGCCCTCGAAATAGTTTTGGTTGCACCCATAGTAGAGGAATATGTATTTAGATATTTTCTATATGACAAAATTTTTTCATCAAGAATGCCACTGCTTATTGCGGCTTTATTTTCAGCTGCATTATTTACGATTGTACACTTTAATATATCAGGAATCCCTACTTTCTTTGGATTGGGATTATTAGGCGCCTACCTATATCAAAAAAAGGGGTATTGGGCTGCTGTTATAGCTCATGCTGCTTCTAATTTGATTTCACTGTTATTTATATGATGCTTAGGAAGTGATAAGATGGATACAGAGTTCAGCAGAGTAATTATCGATGCATTAACAGAGGCTTTAGAGCGTAATTTGCCGGTAACAATAAAAAATAGCAGCAACAACAGCATAATCGCTCTTACTGCCACAGAGGGTAAAATCATCATGTCATTAAGTAAAATGCCAAACATTTTGGATGATTTAATACATATTTTATCAGATGCTTTAGGTGTTGGACCAGATTTGGTTTATAACAGAATCAGTAGCATTAAAGAGGATTTTATAATATACTACGTCGTATGGATTAGAAACCATGAAGAGAACGAAGGTTATATTGAACATGAATTTGCCATGCCACAAAACCACATTACTTTTATGAGTCCTAAAGTCATATCATTCATAAAGGATGCAAATATAGCTTTGGAGGGCAATTAATGAATTGTTTATTAGTAAAATCGAGCAAAACTGCTAAAAAGTAAGATAAATTACAATAATGTAAGCTAGAATAGCATAAGATTATAATATTAGGGTGAGAATTTGAATAGTGCCGTTTTATAGTGTTTATATCAGCAGAAACAAGTGTTATTATAATATATGGTGTATAACTTATATTGTAGCAAATGGCTGAGGGGGCTTATTTAAGTGTTAGAGGAAATTTTAAATAGTATATTATTTATTTTTCAGGTAGTATTTTGGATGATTGGTATTTATTATACGATGACATCACTATTTGGGTTGATAGACAAGCTGAAGAAGAAAGACGATAAATTCTATATGCCTGAGAAAAAATTTGCGATATTTATTCCGGCTCATAATGAGGAAATCGTAATATCTAGTATTGTAGAAAATCTAAAGCATGTAAATTATCCTGAGGAGCTTTATGATGTATATGTAGTGGCGGATAACTGTACGGATAAAACTGCTCATACAGCTGCTAACGCAGGGGCAAAGGTTCTAGAGCGTTTTAACAGCAAGGATAGAGGCAAGGGACATGCACTAAAGTGGGCTTTTGATACAGTTCTGTTTTCAGATTGTAATAGTCATATGTATGATGCTGCGGTTATATTTGATGCAGATAATTTGGTTTCAAAGGACTTTTTATTGGAAATGAACAATAAGCTTTGTGCAGGGCATAAGGTTGTACAAGGATACATAGACAGCAAAAACCCAGATGATTCATGGATAACAATGGGTTATTCCATTTCTTTTTGGAGTGTAAACAGGTTATTTCAAAGTGCCAGATCCTTCTTAGGCCTGAGCAATGAAATCGGTGGTACAGGTTTTTGCATGGATGTTAAAATTCTTAAGGAAATGGGCTGGGAAGCAACCAGCTTAGCTGAAGACTTGGAGTTTACTGCTAAGCTTGTATTAAATGGTATTAGAGTAGGTTGGGCTCCTAATGCAGTGATATATGATGAAAAGCCTCTGACCTTAATGCAGAGCTGGAAGCAAAGAAGAAGATGGATGCAGGGCTTCGCAGATGTGTGCTCTAGATATTTCTTTAAGCTTATTGGAAAAGGCATCAAGGAAGGAAACTTGGCTGCTATCGACTGTGCAATTTATACCTTGCAGCCCTATGTAATAATACTTGGAGGCATTATGCTCGGGCTGCCATTAGTGAATATATTGTTTTTCGATGAGGATTTGTTTATCATGACTTCAAATTTATCTCCTGTACTTTTCTATTATTTAGGCATTTTACAGTTTTTGCTTTTGCCTATAAGCTTGATTATAGATAGGAAATTTGATTT
>MGOS01000083.1:35201-39350 GCA_001797185.1 Clostridiales bacterium GWB2_37_7 | reverse complement strand
GGGCATATTAAGAATGAGAAACAAAGAATGGAGCCATACGCTTCATACAAGAAGATTATCTATACAAGAGATTGAGTAAGCTATTAGACGTTTCTGATCATATCAGAAACGTCTTTCTATATATCTATGGTTGTAATCAATGGTGTTTTGGAATATAATGTAATTAGTATAATTTGAATGGGGGAAAATTATGGAAGTAAATAACAGTAGTGAAATTGAAGAGGTTAAAAACTTAACGATTGTGGAACGATTTAAGTATTTTTTTACGAACCCTAATAAGCTGTTTGGAGAATATAAAATCAAGCCGACTTGGCTTGTGAAGCTGCTTATAATATGTGCTATCAGTATAATTTATACGATCCTGTTAAAGAATCTTACCTTTGGACCACAGGTAGACATGATTATACAGCAAACACCGGATATGAGCAAAGAGCAAGCTGAAGCGACAATTGCATTTATGAACTCACCGGCTATGACTGGCATAGCAGTGGGGGCAGCTCTTGTAATGGCTGTAATTGCTGTTTTCTTAACACCCTTGATTTACTATGGGCTCATAGCTTTGTTCGGTGGCAAGACCAGCTACATGAGAGTGGTAGCAGTGTATACGCTTGCTTATATACCCTATTACATAGGAGAATTAGCAAGTCTTGCATTTGCATATTTTACAAACAATTATGAAAGCTTGTTGCAGCCACAGCTTATGGATGTGATGTTTAATAGATTGGGCTTGTTTGTAATATGGCAGGTGCTGTTGTTGGTATTTGGCTTCTCAAAAATTGCAGGTCTAAAACTGAGCAAGTCAGCAATTATAGTAGCAATCATGTGGATTATAGCTACAGGAATATCCTTAATACCAGTTTTTATGAATAGAATGTTTTAAGAAATGAGGGCAGACACATGAGTCTGCCCCTGCTTGTTTTTATTTTATTATTGTAGTGGCAGACCCGTGTGCCTGTCTTGTTCGCCTATGATTATATAAGTATCTTAGCCAGCTCTAACAGCTTATTACGTTCATTCATTTTCGGCTGCTCTAGTACGGCATCAAGCAGCTTTTGTAGGACTTCACCTAGTTTTCTATCCTGAGGAAAACCCATTTCTACGAGATCCTTGCCATTAATGGCCAAATCCTTCAGAGAAAGGCATTGTTTTTCCTGTACTATTTTGTGATAGGCAGCTTTTATGATATTCAGGTGAGCTATTCTTTCTTGCGCTTTTTCAGGGTGTTGTGCAGATATATCAGCAGCTCTTATTTGCAGCCAAGCTTCAAATAAGTCAACACCAATGGCTGCCATAGCTTTACGCACACTTTTTTCACTTTCGCCTACTTGTCTGTCATGCTCCTTAATAAGCCTTTTTATTTGTGATATGGAGGAGTTGTCAAAACGAAGACGCTGCAGTATCAATTCTGCTTTTTCTGCGCTATGCTTCTGGTGCATATAGAAATGATCTATCCCATTGCTGTCTGTAGTTCTGACATAGGGCTTACCTATATCATGCAGCAGCATTGTCCAGCGAAGCAGTGAGCTTTTTTCGATGTTATTTGCAGCATTCAGACTATGCAGCCCTACATTGAAAACATGATAAGGATGCCTTTGCGGCGTTGCAAAGCAATAGTCCAGCTCTGGCATTATTTCCTTAAGAATACCTGTGCTGTGTAGAATTTCAAAGGACATGGGGTTTGCAAGCAATGTTTTATTCAGCTCTTCTCTGATACGCTCTCCACTTATATTAGCTATTAAGTGGCAGTGATTTTTGATAGCTATTAAGGTATCCGGCTCAATAATATAGCCCAGCTGCGCGCTAAATCTAATAGCACGCAGCATTCTGAGAGCATCCTCTTCAAACCTTTGTTCAGAACTTCCGACCGTCCTGATTTGCTTTGACTTCATATCATCTAAACCTCCAAAGGGATCCAAAAGACCTTTGGAAGGATTGTAGGCCATGGCATTTATGGTAAAGTCTCTTCTGCTTAAATCAGCTTCTATAGAATTTGTAAATGCTACGGTTTCCGGTCTTCTATTGTTAATATACTTGCCTTCTATTCTATAGGTAGTGATTTCATAGGCAAGATCCTTAAGAAATACAGTTACAGTGCCGTGCTTTAATCCTGTATCTATAGTCTTTGTGAATATTTTTTTTACATCTGTTGGCTTTGCAGAGGAAGCTATGTCCCAGTCCTGCGGATTGCGGCCAATGATAGAGTCTCTGATGCAGCCTCCAACCACATAAGCTTCAAAGCCATGCTGTTCCAAAAGCCTAAGGATATCAGCAGCTTCTTTTGGTATATCTATCGTGATATTCTTATTCAAGTTATCACCTCATATAAGATTTGAATAAATATTAAGCATATAAAGATTATAACAAATCTTTATATGCTTTAATACTGCCATTATACGAGAAGGAATGTTTATCCACCTAAGGTCACGTCTTGATGTTGATACCAATCAAGCGCTCTATAGAAATGCTCATGTTTAAAATCTGGCCACATTTCTTCTAGTACAAAGAAGTCGGCATAAACCGATTGTACAGGCAAAAATCCACTTAGCCTGTACCGCCCACCCCATCTGATTATAAGGTCTATCCGAGATATATCAGTAGATGCAATTTTAGCATTAAAGTTATTTTCCTCCTCCTGATGTTTGTGAGCATGATTTAAATCCCAGTTCCAACCGTAGTTTACTAAAAAGTTGATTTTTATTAAGCCCTTGCCAAAGGTCACCCTATTTGTATATGGCAGCAGCTCCTTGGGAAACAGAGGGGAGTTGGTATTGCCAATAACCAATAGATCTGCATCTCTATGTGCCAGCTTTTCTACGGCATCAATGCAGGCTTTGGTGAAGGCATCAGTCTGGATACTAGGTCTTTTGGTGTTATCCTGAGTAAAGCCATAAAAAGTCAGCTCCTTAATACCATTTTCTATGCACATATTATACAACTCAAAGCCAGGATCAATGCCATAGCTGTAGCCGTCCTGTTTGTTCAACCCATTAGATACTGCCCATCTTCGGTTGCCATCAGGTATTACACCTATGTGATTGGGCAATCTTTTAAAGCTTGGTTTTTCCATTTTGCTCCCCCCTATGAACGATATTCATGTCATATTATTGGCATTTATGGACAAAATTAAACAATCTATTTTTCACACCATATATAGTTGTCGTATTCAATATTTTATTTGAAGTATGAGATGAAATATTTGTGCACACACTCACTATAATCAGGCACTTAACCGATATATTATATATACTGACATGATAGTCCAATCATAAAAGCCTTAGACCATTATGATATAATATATTTAATGCTTGATATATCAAAGGAGTTGTATTAAATGAAGCGTAAATTGCTTGTGTTAATTGTTGTGCTTGTATTGCTTTCTGCTATATTATTTAGCTGCAAAGCGAAGGATTTATATTTATCAGAGGATGAAGAAAACAAAAATGATTTAGGAAACTCCATTGGAAATATCGTAAACGGTGGAATCATTGCTTATAATGACAATTGGGTATATTTTAGCAATGAATTAGACAATCTGAGCATATACAAACAAAAGACTGACTCAGAAGAAGTCGTCAAAGTAAACTCAGATAGATCTATGTTTATTAGTATACAGGAAGACTGGCTATATTACAGCAATATAAGCGAATTTGAAAATGGAAGGATATATAAGATCAAAGCAGACGGTACGGATCGAACGAAGTTAAATGATGACAATTCCAGCTATATAAATGTTGTTGGAAATTGGATATATTACAGCAACGGCAGTGAGGATAGAAGCATATATAAAATGAAAACTGACGGAAGCAAGAAAACAAAATTGAATAATGATTACTCATCATATATTTGTGCTGTTGACGATTGGATCTATTATACGAATGGAACAGATGCAAAAAAGATTTATAAGATCAAGACCGATGGAACACAAAGAACTAAGGTAAGTGACGATTCAGCAGCTTTTTTGAACATCAAAGATGGTTGGATCTATTATAGCAATGAGTCTGAAGGCAGCAAGCTGTACAAAATCAAAATTGACGGTTCTGGCAAAGCATTACTTATAGGCCAGCCAGTAAGCTATATTAATGTTTATGATAACTGGATCTATTTTTCCGACAATTTTAGCGGTGACAAAGTATTTAGAGTAAATCTTGA
>MGOS01000083.1:338-35165 GCA_001797185.1 Clostridiales bacterium GWB2_37_7 | reverse complement strand
AACATATACTATGTAAATACATTTAACAAGCTTTACAAAACGAAGCTAGAGGGCGGAAAAACCCTTCCTATGATTAAATAGAAAAGAACAGCAGGTGAGCAGCATTGAATATCAATCTTAACAAACAAAGCAGTGAGCCTTTATATATACAGATTTTTGAGCAGCTAAAGGAATTAATACAGCAGGGAGTTTTGCCAGAAGACTATAAACTGCCTACTATAAGGGCGTTTGCAAATAGGCTGGACGTAAACAATGTTACAATTGTAAACGCGTATAAGCTTTTGGAGGATAACAAGCTTGTCTATAAAAAGGTAGGAAGCGGAACCTATGTATTACCTATGGTAGAAAAATTAAATATTAGCAATGCCATAAGTGATGATCGTGAAGAACAAGAGTATGATTACAATGGAGAAGACGGCTATATAGATTTTGCCACAGCTTCGCCGGATCCCAGGCTTTTTCCGATGAAAGACTTCAAGCAGGCAATTAATGAAGTAATAGAAAGAGATGGAGGCAAGGCCTTTATGTATCATGATAGCAGGGGTTACCTGCCGCTTAGAAGCTCTATTGCTGACTATTTGTCTGTCAAGGCTATTGAGGTAGGGGCAGAGGATATTTATATCATATCCGGAGCACAGCAGGGTATAGATATTATTGCCAAGGCTTTGCTTACAAATGGCGACTATGTTTTTGTAGAAAGTCCTACTTATACGGGCGCTGCTGCAGTTTTTAAATCAAGAGGTGCCAGGATCGTGGAGATACCCTTGCAAAATGATGGACCTGATATGAAGGAACTGGAAAAGCTGCTTCAAGTAATCAAACCAAAATTCATGTACATCATGCCAAGCTTTCAAAACCCGACAGGCTGCAGCTATTCTGAGCGCAAGAAGAAACACCTTATGCTGTTATGTAAAAAGTATAAGCTGTTGGTGGTGGAAGATGACTATTCAGGTGATTTAAGCTACACTGAAAAGCCTGCAATACCGCTTAAGACCTACGATAAATCTGATAGTGTAATATATATCAAAAGCTTTTCTAAGATCTTTATGCCGGGACTTCGTGTGGCTTTTTTGGTTATACCTGAGAATATCAAAAAAACGATTGCATCTGCCAAGCATATGACGGATTTATCCACCTCAGGCTTTATGCAAAGAGTGTTAGATTTGTACTTAAATAGAAATATTCTGGATGAACATATAAAATATATGAAAAAAGAATATAGTGTAAGATATTTTGAAGCAGTACGAGCCGTTAAAAAATATCTTAGAGGTGCTTTATTCAATCAGCCAAACGGTGGACTCAACCTATGGATCAAGCTGCCTGAAAGTGTGAATTCCAGTGATTTATATGAGCTTTGTAAAAAAAACAAAGTACTTATTACAACAGGCACTCTGTTTTTGAAGGGACAAGAGGGTGAGCAATACATAAGACTCAGCTTTGCAGCTGTAGATGTGCCTGATATTACAAGAGGTATAGCCGTTATAGGCAATGCTATAGAAGAAATAAAAAAAAGCAACAGATTAGGCGATGCCTAAGAAACCGTTGAAAAAGGCAAAGTAATCTGTCAAATTAATCGAATAACCCAAATAATGTAAGCATATTTTGTTATGTAACAACTTATGTAAATATATTATTGGGGAGTAGTTTAATGCCAGTTGAGAAGTTTCAGATTGAAAGGCCCAAAAATGTACTGCCAAAGCCGGCGATTGAGAGAACAGAACTAAAGACCAGAAAAACATCTTTCTCAAAGACATATATTAATCCAGATGGAAGCTTTACACTCGAGGTATCAGCCAAACAATTGAATTTCATAAACAGAAGCGGTAACTTAGAGGATATTGATAATAGCTTAGTGCCCAGTAAGGCTGTTGGCTATGACTATGAAAATTCAGCTAATGCTTTTACTGTACGGTTTGCAAAAAACAACATAAATGATAAGCTTGTATATTTTGCTACTGACGATACTCATTGGGTCGCATTCACACCTGTTGACCGTTTTACCCAATTAGGAAACGTTAAAGGCCAAAGCATATATTATCAAGGTGTAAGACAAGGATTAGATTTACAGTATATAGTTGAAGGGGACACAGTTAAGGAAAACATAATTTTCAATACTTATCCGACCACTAATAGCTTCAGCTTTTTATTGGACTACCAGGGCATAAATCTGGAGAAGCTAAGTGATGGAAGTATAAATGGCATTGATAACCGGACGGGAGAAAGGTTATTTTACTTCCGAAAACCTTTCGCATCCGATGCAAATAATAATACAACTGATAAAGTCAGTATGGATATTGTAAGAGATACAACACAAGAACGATTAGTATATATCATAGATGCGGAATTTCTAAAAAACGCAAGCTATCCATTAATTCTCGACCCGGCGGTCACAGCAACCATAAATTATACTGACGCCGAAAGTACAATCGACACATTTATTGCAAGCGGAACACCAAATGCTGTATATTATAATTATGTTAACATACATGCAGGGAAGATAGACGATTACTATAAAACAGCCAAAGCTCTTATATGGTTCAGATATTTACCTCCATTGCCTCCAGGAGCCAGAATTAATGATACATATATGCAGCTTACCATGTGGCAGCCCCAGGTCAGTAACTCAGTAAATGTATACAGGATTACCTCCAGCTGGTCTGTAACTACTGCTACTTGGAATAATCCTCCAAGCATAGATACTATTAATCCCGTATTGCAGAATTTCAGTTTAGGACCTGCTTCTGTATGGGATTTTAATATAACACAAACGGTTAAAGAATGGTATAATGGCACAACTCCAAACTACGGCTTTATGCTGTCTCCAACAAACGAGCAAGCAGCTCCTCTAAGCTTCTATTCATCAAACGAAACAGATCCCCTGCGAAAAATTCCCTCACTTAAAATAAACTATAAAATTGACGGCTTAGGTGCCGAGCCTTATTGGGGCTTCCATGGCAATGTCAATGTATATAATGGAAACCTTGTAATAAGTGATGTAGACGTAACGCTTCCGGGCAGAGGGGTACCGATTGTAGTCACAAGAACATACAATTCCCGCACCAGCAGTACATCTGTATTAGGTTTAAACTGGATTAACAACCTAATGATGAAGGTTACTTCATATTTCAACAAAGAAATAGTAAATTTTACAGATGCAGACGGAACAGTCAAGGTATTTACAAAAGGCCCTGAAGGTATTTACAGATCTCCGGCAGGGGTAAACTCCACAATGTTGGTCGAAAATGATGTAATAGTCATTAAAGAACAATCCGGTGTCAAATATTACTTTACAGCTGATGGCAGGCTTGATAAAATCCTTGATACCAACAACAATACCACTGATATGAGATATCTTGATGCTGAGAAGCTAGGAAGCATTGTTGATCCATCCGGTAGGACAATAACCTTCAACTATGCAGGAGAAAAGCTTGAGAGTATCACAGGACCTGATATACCAACTGTCGATTATGTATATACCGGCAGTCTGCTAAGCAAGGTAAGAATACTGGATGTCTCAGGAGCAGTATTAAAAGAGGTTACCTATACCTATGATCAATATCAAAACTTACAAAGCATAGTTGATGCAGAAGGAAATTCAACAAGCTACGGCTATACCTATAGTACTGAGGGTGGGCTAAGAATAGAAACAATCACCAAAAAGCTTACTATTAACGGGCAGCAGCAATTTCTGGTAACAAGATTCAGTTATACATTAAATACTGACAATACCGTAATAACAACCGTTACAGACCCTAAAGTATATAAAACTCAGTACAAAACTGATGCTATGGGCAGGGTTGCAGAACTCACATTATTTGAAAACACCGGTACAGAAGAAGCTCCTGTGCTAGTAGAGCGAAAATATCTATATGAGTGGAGTGAAGAACAGGATCTGGTAGGTATAATAGAGCCTAAGTGGTCGAATCTTCCAGAAAGTGAAAGAGAAAAATATCAAACTGTTATTGAGTATGTAAATGGAAATATGAGGCGGGTAATAAATAAACAGGGCTTCAGTACTATCTTTAAATTTGACATAAATGAAGACCCGGAACAAATTGTGGATTTTGGACAGCTTACTACAGTAAATGAACACGACCCTGCTAATAGAAATCTACTGATGACTACAACACCAATATTCTCCACTGTTTCAATGGATCATGACAGCTATGGCAATATGCAGTATCAATCAGATCCCATCGGCTTGGCAGGGAACCTGGTTCAGGATTCAGGCTTTGAAAACATCGGCAAAACAGGTACGCTGCTTGATTGGAATATATACCAGGGTGACCCGGCAAATGTTTTATTGGATACCACGCAAAAAGTAAATGGAAACCAATCCATGAAGCTTATAGCAAAGGGTGACCTTGCAGCTCAACGCACAATTATTATAGGCGACTATATAAATGTTACCCCAAATTTCAAGTATAATGTATCGGCATATATAAGGACATCAAATGCGGGCTACAGCTTTGGGGGAGCAACTCTGGAGGTACGCTGGTACAAAGACATAAATATACTTTCAACCATACCCTTATCTGCTGAATTAACACCCTCGGTTGCAAACTCCTTGATCTTTACAAGAAAGGGTGCCAGAGTCAATGCACCCTCCGATGCACAATATGCAAGGGTTACACTTAATTTAAGCGGAGGTACTGATACTACACCGGCAGAGGCTTGGTTTGACAATGTCCAGTTTGAAAGCCAGCCTGTATTAAATGAACAAAACCTACTGTATAATGAGGGCTTTGAATCAGACATTAACAATAATAATTTGCCTGACGGCTGGTGGCTATCAGCTTCAATGGATGCAAACGATAAACTGGATACTATATATGTGAGATCCGGTAAAAGATCCTTTATGGTTAAAGGCAGTACAGCCAATAAGCTTTTATCACAGAATATAAACCAAGAGGGTGGAGTAGGCTTATCAATGCATTTTTCCGGCTGGGGAAGAACCACAGGCACTTCAACACCCGGAGGAAAATGCCAGCTTCTGCTGCAATTTAATCTAGACGGCACACCACAGGTTACCTATGTAAAAGACTTCCCAATAACCTCTGATGGCAGCTGGCAGTATATAGAATCCTCAGGAGCAGCTATCAGAAAATTCAATAGTGTTACTATATATTGCAAAGTGGAAAACCAGCCAAACCTTACAGTATGGTTTGATGATATAAAGGTGAGGATAAATGCAGCCTCCAATGCTGTAATGAGCCAATACAACCTTGTACAAAATGGCAGCTTGGAATTTGAACAATTCGGCAATGCAGACTTTGATGAATGGCAGATATTAAAGAGTACCACTGGAACAACCTATACACTTAATTGGATTGCAGCTGAAATCATAACAATAGGCAATGATAAAAAACTAATCATCCCTTTCAGCGGAGACAGGATGTTGAAATTATCAAACACCTCGGATTGGGTGCTGCTGGTAAACAACATAAAAGAGCCTATAAAACAAAATACAAGCTATACCTTAAGTGCCGCTATAAGAACTGAAAATGTAACAGGAAGCGGTGCTTTAGTTAAATTTGATATATTGGATGCAAGCGGAAGCTTCGCGGGACAAAAAGCTTCTAAAATAATTAAAGGCACCAGGGATTGGAATAGATTTGTAGAAACCATAACCTATGATGAAGCACAAGCTATAGCCAAAGCATATACAGGTAATCCGGCAACCGTAGCAAAGTATATACAAGTTTCCATAGGCTCTGCAGGAGCTACCTACGGAGCTATATATATTGATGCGGTAAGACTGTCTGAGGGCAATGAAACAATCAGATACTTTTATGAATCTACAGCCAACTATGTAAATAAAATAACAAACCAGGCAGGCAATAGCATAACAATGCTTAATGACAACCGTGGCAATAAGCTGGAGCTAACCGATGCAAAGCTGAACAAATATACCTTTACCTATGATAAGCTGGACAAAGTAAAAACGATTGAATATCCGCCAATTGAAACAGGCCAGGGTACAAAAAAGCTTCAAACCATATATAACTTTTATAAGACAGAAAATCTGGACCAGATTGATAATCTTGTCTTTGACAGTGCAACAAGCAGCTATATATATTACAATACAACAGTCAAGATAAACTATAATGAGCTTAATCTGCCGAAATCAATATCAGACGCAAACTGGCGGCCAACATACTTTGACTATGACAAGAATGCAAACCTGACAAAAGTAAGCTTTCCAAACGGCAAATCTCTAAGCTATACCTATGACAGTCTGGATAGGCTAAAGACTGAAACACTTGGAATGGACGGCACAGCATGGTCATATTCCTTTGATGAAAACAGCAATGTCAAAGAAGTGCAAAAAAACGGAGTAAAGAATCACAGCTTTTTATATGATGTCCTAAACAGAGTTGAGAAAAAACAGGTATGGAGGACTGTATCGGCATCCAATGATGAAGATTATAAATATAACGCCAACAGTCAGATAACTGAAATAACATACTCGGTTTTATCGGCATCACCTATTAATGCAGCTGCTCCCCATATAGAGTACACATATGATTATGCCGGTAATAATACCGACATAAAAGGGCCAAATGGAACAGCTGCTGCATTCATGATAGATGAAGAATCCAGACTAAAGAAAAGCTATGTAGCAGACAGCAATATGTTTTACGTAACCTACAGGGAGTACGACAGCGGCAACAGGATTTCACGTATCAAAGTTGAAAACAGATATGGCTCCCGCATAGCAGAATACAGCTATGAATTTGATGAAAACGGAAACAGAACAAAGGAAATAAATAATCGTACCTCAAAAAGGGTAGAATACACATATGATTCCATAAATCAACTTAAGGCAGAAAGCTATTTTGACAGCCTTACCGCACAAACACCCAGCAGAAGAATCACATATGTATACGACATCATGGGGAACCGTACAGAGAGAATAGTAGAAGGCACGGGAGCGGGAACTACAAGCTACCAGTACAATGCCTTCAATGAGCTGCTAAGCAGAACCGGCAATGTGAGTTATACACATGACTACTATGGAAATATGGTTACTGCAGGAGGAAATACCTTTGTTTATAATGATAAAAACCAGCTGATAAGAGTAGAAAGCGGAGCTACGGTAATCGCCACTTATGAATATAACTGGCAAGGACTGAGAAGCAAGAAAATCACAGTAGGCAAGACAGAGAATTATTATTATACCGGTGATGATCTGGCATATATAACAGATGAAGCAAATAAGGTCAAATATTTCTTTGTACGGGATATAAACGGCGTGCTTCTACAGATGATAGACTATACAGGAGCAACCCCTGCAACATATTTCTATATCCAGGATGCCCATGGAAATGTAGTTGCATTGGCAGACAGCACAGGTGTCAGAAAGGTCAACTTTGAATACGATGCCTGGGGATTGCTGATAAATATTCCAGAGAATAATGTGTTTACAGGCAATGGAGAGCCACTAATAGATGCAAATCCATTCAGATACAGCGGCTATCAGTTTGACGCTGAGACAGAGTTTTATTATTTGAAGGGCAGATACTATTCTCAGTACTTAGGTAGGTTCTTGACTGAGGATCCGGTTATATCTAAGAATAGGTACGTGTATTGTAATAATAATCCGGTGAATTATGTTGATCATAGTGGGCTAAGACCACTATATAACGCAGGGGGAGAACCAGAAACTAAAACTATGAGAAGGCAATCTCTTGCTAGTATGTATCCGGTTATTGATGTGACGAATAGATTGGATGTTATTATGAAAGAGAACAGTAAGATAGCTAGAAAGTATGCTGAAACTAAAAATGATTTTGATGTAGCCATATGGTGGTATAAGCAAGTAAAAACTGGAGGTCCATGGGATCTAAAGATACAACCAGGATGGGCTTTTAGGAAAATGACCTATAAGGGCATAGCTATTACTGCTCAGGATGTAGGGAATATACATTATGGTTATGTTGGATCAGCATCAGGGTTTACTCCGATTGAACTCATTGGAGCGGCAGGCCTCTATCAGATATATTCAAGAACATCAGATAGAGCATTTATGAATAATTTATCTTATGGAGATGACCCTAGGGATACAGTTGCAATCATAAGAGGAATTATGGAATATGCAATAGAGCAAAAGGAACAGGTTTACTATAATCCAATACCCATATTTAAAGAATAGGAGACAAAATTGAAAAAATTACTTTATCTAACACTTGTAAGCATGCTAAATGCAATATTATTTATAGTTCTAATAATGATGTTAGAATTAAACTTGTTAAATAGTTTTTTTGCCAATATCGATAATATACTAATGATTATTGTGTTAATTGCTATCTTAAACAGCTTTATGAACTATAAGCTGACTACATACAAAGAGCTTTGGAAAAACATGCTAGTCTTGCTGGTAGGTGCCTCGATTTTTTATATACTACTAATAATATTTATTATTATATTGATAATCTATGCCCCTAACTTTTATTCAGTAGATAGTGATAATTCTGCTATAATATTTGCATTCTATCAGCTAGTTAGAGTATATTCATTCAGTATATTGGCTTCTTATTTCATACCTATCTTACTCAAATATATGCTTAAGGCCAAAAAGTATATTAAAAGATAGTATGGAATGAGCGTAACCGAACAGATATTTACATTTATACTCATGATTGTTATCTTTTGGATTCCGCCTATGCTAGGAATTTAAGATACAAAGCATAATTAAAGTTAATAAAATATAGCGATGTCTAATGAAAGTCCTTATAAAACTGTTTATCTACGGTCTTAACAGGGACTTTCATTGTTTCATTAGACTCTACCCAATTGATGTAAAATAGTATAGAACAAAGTTGCAATAGAAATTCTTTGTAAATCCAAAGAGGCTATTGCAGGCCCTGCATATTCCGGATAATCCGTTACACTGTCCGTATGTCGCCGGAATATGCAATTTAAATGTATTAGATTTTTTAACCTATAACTTCAACGATCTTACTATTGGGGGATAACTTTCTGTGGGGATTGGTATTGAAGGAAGAATAGATGTTCAGTTCAATATAGGAGAATTTCTAAATAGATTACGTTAATTATAGGAGCGTTTGAATATGAAAAGAGTACAAAAGTTAATATTAATATTAGGGCTAATTTTATATTTACAGTCATTTATTTGGTTTAGTAAAGTTAATATATTACTAATGTATATAGGGGGGATATTGGTTTCCTTTTCATTATTAGTTATTGGAGTAAAATTATTAAAAACAAAGAAAATAGCAGGTATACTTATAATTGTCGCAACAATATTTATACTAATAACACTAATATTCACAGGCGTAAGTTTATTTATATTTGATAAAATATAGACTGATATGGATATAATAGATAAAATTATTGCTACAGTTATAATAATAATAACACTTGCTATACAGTTTGCAAAGTACAAATATCCTGCAATATTCTATAATTTTGGCAGAATGCCTTCAAGTGGAGGCTTTGGTATCAACTCGAAATGGAAATCTTCTAAAACAGATGAAGTAACAAAATATAAAATGAATATGAAGAAGCACACAATCATCATAATAGTAATCGAAGTCTTATTATCTATCACTTATTTTATGCTCGAAAAATAAAAATATAGGTGTCAGGTTATTTCCTAAGGGAACGGTATTGTGACTTGACAATATACTTTATGCTTAGACATGAATGCCTCGGCTTTACAAAGATGATAAAGCGGTAACAAAACTCATATAAGGATGCAATGAAGGTTATAACTTTATTGCATCCCTTTGTATTGATACGTAAGCAAGAAATTAAAATAATCTTTCTAAGGGTAGAATACACATATGATTCCATAAACCAACTGAAGACAGAAAGCTATTTTGACAGCCTTACCGCACAAACCCCCAGCAGAAAAATAACATATAAATACGACATCATGGGGAACCGGACAGAGAGAATAGTAGAAGGCACAGGAGTAGGAACTATAAGCTACCAGTACAATACATTCAATGAGCTTCTTAGCAGAACCGGCAACGTGAATTATACCCATGACTTCTATGGAAATATGGTTACTGCAGGAGGAAATACCTTTGTTTATAACGATAAAAACCAACTGATAAGAGTAGAAAGCGGAGCTACTGTAATTGCCACTTATGAATATAACTGGCTAGGGCTTAGAAGCAAAAAAATTACAGTTAGCAAAACAGAGAATTATTACTACACCGGTGATGATCTTGCATATATCACAGATGAAACAAACAAGGTTAAATATTTCTTTGTAAGAGATATAAATGGCGTGCTTCTACAGATGATAGACTATACAGGAGCAACCCCTGCAACATATTTCTATATCCGAGATGCCCATGGAAATATAGTTGCACTGGCAGACAGTACAGGTGTCAGAAAGGTAAATTATGAGTTTGACGCTTGGGGACTGCTGATAAACACTCCCGAGACAAACGTGTTTACAGGCAACGGAGAGCTTCTAAGAGATGCAAATCCATTTAGGTACAGCGGCTATCAGTTTGACCCCGAGACAGAGTTTTATTATCTGAAGAATAGGTATTATTCTCAGTACTTAGGCAGGTTCTTAACTGAGGATGTTATATTAACAAAGAATAGATATATGTATTGCAATAATAATCCCGTAAATTTTGTTGATCCAAGTGGGTTATGGGAGCCGATAGGCGATCTGTATAGTACATCTCCTTATGAAGATTATATTGAAGGTGCAGAAAAAGCTAATGTTAGAAGAGGAGTTTCTAATAGTTATGGTGAAGAAATATTAAAAACTGCAACATCAATTGATTCTTTGTTTTCATATACCGAATATGCCTTGGAACGTAAAGGGCTACAGATATTAAAAAGTCCAATTTCCAGAAGTTCAAGTAAAGTTGAGAAATCTGTAAAATTAGTAGCTCGATGGAGTAAAGCAAGTAAGTATTTAAACCCTGCAGGAGCACTTAAGAAATTCGGTAAATTTTTCGGGCCGTTTACGACATTATTATATGGAGCAACTAGTTTGTATGAAGATTCTGTAAACACGGCATATACTTCAGAGCAGAGGAATACCGCGATGCTAATCACCGTTGGTGCAACTTTATTATCATTAGCGGCAGTTGTTTTTATACCGGCAACACTCACTGGTATAATTGTAAGCATTGCAGCGACTTCACTAATTTCTTATGGTGCATCAGAATTTAAAAAAGGAATGATTGACTAATGATATTTAATAAATATATTGTACTGATTTTATCGATAGGGTTATTTTACTATTCAATATTTAGATTTAAAGGAGAAAAACTTCTAAGAAAAATATATATTATTATTTCAAGTTCAAGTTGTTATAATATTATATTACGTATTTTAGATGAAGACTTAAAAGTTATAGATGCAAATTTTACTTCTATTATTATGTTACCCGCTTATTTTGGGCTTGCAGTTGCTTTTTATTTACTGATTATTTACAATTGGAAGCATAGAAAAGAACCAGAAAGAAAGAACGCATTATATGTTGGGAGTATTGCATTAATACTTGCAGCAATATTATTTGCTATTGTTTACTTTCGATTAAAAAAGTGAGGATAAGGTATGTGTTAAGAAAGCTTCTGCAAAATGAGCTCTAATAATG
The DNA here is from genome assembly GCA_001797185.1 of Clostridiales bacterium GWB2_37_7. Taxonomy (GTDB): domain Bacteria; phylum Bacillota; class Clostridia; order Lutisporales; family Lutisporaceae; genus GWB2-37-7. Next base: position 23,569 of record MGOS01000083.1, on the reverse strand, counting down.
AAGATGTTCTAGAGAAGATTATCAACACAAGATATGGTATATTATCAAATTATGGTAAATACTAAGTAGAGACAGCAAATAAATTTATACATTCAGTTAATAATCTATGGCAATTTGATTTCAAGACCAGTATTAAATTTTATTAGCTATGACATAGACTTTTTTTTGTATGCTAAAAATGATGGATAATTACTACTAATGAGCTTCTTAGCAGAACCGGCAATGTAAGTTATACCCATGACGACTATGGAAACATGGTTACTTCGGGAGGAAATACTTTTGTATATAATGATAAAAACCAACTGATAAGAGTAGAAAGCGGAGCTACTGTAATTGCCACTTATGAATATAACTGGCTAGGGCTTAGAAGCAAAAAAATTACAGTTAGCAAAACAGAGAATTATTACTACACCGGTGATGATCTTGCATATATCACAGATGAAACAAACAAGGTTAAATATTTCTTTGTAAGAGATATAAACGGTGTGCTTCTACAGATGATAGATTATACAGGAGCAACCCCTGCAACATATTTCTATATCCATGATGCCCATGGAAATGTAGTCGCACTGGCAGATAGTACCGGCGTCAGGAAGGTCAACTTTGATATAGCACTTAGGGACTTAAAAAATGTCATAGAAGACATGAAAAAAAAGCAGCAGAACAGGCAATGCCTAAGCTGCTGCTTTAATCATACTATATCCTTTAGTATTCTGACTACTTGACCGTCAATATTTCCTATACTGACCATATTATCTAGTATACCAAAGGACTTGTCTTTGGGCATACCTGCACGATATGGCCTGTCTTCTGTCAGGGCTTGATAAATATCACATACGGCTAATATTCTTGACTCAATGGACAATCTGCCTGCATCAAAGGCTTCAGGATAGCCGGTTCCTCTTAGTGTCTCGTGATGGTTGGAAGCCCAATCGCATATATCCTGAATACCATCGATTTTGTCCAATACTAGTTTAGTATAATATGCATGGGACTTTATGATGGAATATTCATCCTTTGTCAACTTGCCGGGTTTATCTAGTATGGCATTGGGAACAGCAAGCTTACCTATATCATGAAGCAGACCTGCTATTTTAATTTTATCTATATTTTGCTGATCAAGCTCAAACGACGCAGCAACTTTGCCTGTTTTGCGGGATAGCCTGAAGGAATGCTCATGGGTAAATGTACTCTTTTTATCAATAATAGCTGCAAATACAGAGGAAATATTTGCTAGCTGAGTCAAATTCATAGGTGTATGCATCTTGGGACTTATTCTCTCTAAAACGCCATAGTCCCGGTCCATGTTTTCCAGATCCAGCCAAAATCTTTCTTTTTCTGTAATATCAAAGAGGATATCTACCAGATACGGGTCAAACATTTTAGCTTTCTGAGACCTAAACCAGTTTAATATGAGTTCTCGTTGTATGGGACCAATGTCCCTATTGTATATAATCTCAAAAAAGTCAGCGATATGTATTATTTGAGCTTCAAGTGGGATTTCATTGGCACAGAGCCCTGAAGGACCGCTGCCATCATAACTCTCATGATGAAACCTAATAAATGAGGAAATGTCATTGTCAATAGGAAGCTTTTTTATTATATTTGAACCAAACTCACAATGCTCGTAAATGAAATTTAAGTCAGTGTGACAAACGCTTAAGGCATCAACAGCGCCAATATCATGTAAAAAAGCAGCTATGTATAGGTTGTTTAATTTCTCTCCTTGATATCCAAGGCTATTTGATAAATATAAAGAAATTAAAGCAGTTTTCTTTGAATGAGAAGCAAAATTGTGGTTTTTAACATCCAATTGTGAAAAAGCTCTAACGTTCTCGGCATTAAGTCTACAATCCCTGAAAACGCAGGATTCTGCCAAATCCAGGGCTAAGGATATAGAAGATATAAATTTATTTAAGTCCAGTGTGTCATGTGGTATATTCAAAACAGTAACCCCCAAAAAAATGCATAGTATAAATAATCTCTATCAATTAATATCAAATATATATTATAATTATAGATGCTATTGGTAAATATGTAAACTCTATGATTATATATTTGATCTATGCAATATTGTCTTTATTAAATGGAGGGATTGACATGCAAAATATCTTGGATGCTGCCATAGGATTTAGTTTGCCTCATACGTTGGAAGGCAAAACTGCTTCATATATACCTGAATTAAGCAAGGTTGATGCTAGGCAGCTAGGTGTGGCAGTTGTTGATATGGATGGGAAAAGCTGGAGCAGTGGGGATTGTCACAATGTCTTTACTATGCAAAGCATATCTAAGGTAGCTGCTCTAATGCTGGCAATTATGGACAACGGAGAGCAGTATGTATTTAGCAAGGTTGGGATGGAGCCTACAGGAGATCCTTTTAATTCAATAATAAAGCTGGAGACAATGAAAACAGCAAAGCCTCTAAACCCTATGATAAATGCAGGGGCTATAGCGGTAGATTCATTGATTTCTGGTGAAGGAGTAGAGGATAAGCTCAACAGGCTGATAGGCTTTGTAAGAAAGCTATGCCACAACGATAAAATTTGGTTTAATCAAGATGTTTATACATCAGAAAGTACTACAGGCTTTAGAAACAGAGCCTTAGCCAACTTTATGAAGGACGCAGGCATAATAGAAGGTGAAGTGGAAGCAGTGCTTGAGTTGTACTTTAAGCAGTGCTCTATTGAGGTCAATGCCCTTGACATCGCTATGATGGGTGCTGTGCTGGCGGGAGACGGTAAAAGTCCTATTACGGGTGAAGTGCTGATACCTAAGGGCATTGCAAGATTGGTAAAAACCTTTATGGTTACCTGTGGAATGTACGATGCATCTGGCGAATTTGCCGTTAGAGTAGGTTTGCCTTCCAAAAGTGGTGTAGGCGGAGGCATCGTGGCAGCAGTGCCCGGTCAAATGGGAATTGGTGTATTTGGACCTGCATTAGACAGCAAAGGCAACAGCGCTGGTGGTATCAAGATATTGGAGTATATTTCAAAAGAGCTGGATTTAAGCATATTTTAGAGTCAGTCTAATACAATAAAAAGGGGAGGGGTAAATTTGAAGAAGCTTTTTTTAATATTTATTGTATGTGTATTCAGCTTATATAGTATTATGTTTAGTTATGCTGATTTTGAAAGCAAAGCTGCAAATCCTATGTCAGACCTGCCATTAGCTCTTAAGTTTGAACCTTCTGAGAATCTGAAGGTTATCAATAACTATTATGACCAGCTTGAAATCATACTGGCAGAGCAGAGACAAAGCTTAAATACTTTAAATTATATCTACTATTTGGGTTCATATAATGGAAGCTTTGATGGCAGTGGCATATTGCACAGCTTAAAATGGGACTATAGTCTTGAAGAAAATGCTCCATTATTTAATAGTGATATTTATAAGGGTTATTACAGCATCAGGACAGAAAAGCCTCTTAAGCAATACCAGACCTCGGAGGTATTTGATTATCCAGCCTTTAACAATGTATCAAGACCGGAGTTTGACAGCTATATCAAAGGTGTGCTAAAAGATCAGAACAGCAAGGAACAGCTGGTGATTTTAATGCAATCAAAGCTTATAGATAAATTGGTAGAGATGGGACCGGATAGAACAGCTTTGCTCGACGAGATTTTATCTTTAAGGCAGACTGCAAACAACAGCAAGAGTCAGGAAACCCTATTTCAATTGTTTGAAAGCAGAGTCAGACTGCAGCTCTATAGACAAATGGTTGAAATGAACAAGCAAAAGCTGGAGAAGCTTATTAAGAACATTGGAATTGTAATTACTGCTGATAGAGCGGGAGAGCTGCTGCTTCAAAGCAAGGATGCCCAAAGCAAGGAAAAGGCAGTACAAATAATTAATGTATTAAAAGGAGAAGAACGCTATCGAGGCTTGATCTTGCTGAATGAGCTCTATAGCAAAGAGAATTATAAGCTGAGCTTTAAGGAAGAAAACGGCAGCTTAAGCGAGATAGAACTAGAAAGGGCTATAGCCGCTATCGCTATGGATGAGAAGGGTTTTGCCAAATTGGATTTGGAAGGCTTATTAATAGAAAAGCAAGAAGTAATTAATAAGGCATCCGTTAACACAACCAACTCAAACATAGCTGATGATCAGTTAAAGTCACTGGAGCTATTATATATGAACAAAACAAAGGCAGCACAGGTTATAATCAAGGAACTGAATCGTTACAGCATATATTTGGAGCTAAAGGATAAGAAAATAAGCAATTATTATACTAGGAGCTTCGAAGAGAAGCAAAAGCTTTGGAAAAAAGATCTGGATAGTAAGCTGAATGCCTTTGGAATAGGCGGTATGGCTGATTTTATGGCATACATAAAGCAGTTTGAACTGTTGGATAGGCAAATTTATAAAGTGGATCGTGAGAAAGCAATCATCGCGAAATTTAGAAATTATGATATGCAATTTAGAAAAACAGCAGAAGGCAGCCTTTGGATAACAAACATGCTATTCATGCTGAAATACATTCAATAGCACTTTTTCACTTCAAGGTCAAAACTATAGTGAAATTTATAGAGTTCACATGAAAATTTTTGATGTTTGTCATATATTTGTTCCCTCAGTAATAATGTTATATAAGAGATTACGTTGGGAGGGATAGTTTTGAGGCCAAAAATTATTATAATAACCAAGAAAAGACTTATGATGTATGCAGCACTCTTATTGATCCTTGTTATAGCAGCACTAATACTGTTTACAATGCGAAGCAGCGGGGTTGGTCTACCTTCCTCAGGATATACATACCTTAAGTATAAGGATGGAACCTTTGTTGGAAATGAAAAGACTGAACATGGAAATATTCGTGCAGAGGTTATAATCAAGAATGAGAAAATAAGTGATATTAAGCTTACTGAATTTCCACCGAAATATATCAATGAGAACCCCACATTGAAGGATGAAATACCACAGCACTTATATAATGTCATTCAAAACCAAGACTTCGTACCATCAGACAGCACAAAAAATACTACATACATATTAAACAAAATAACAAAAGCAATAAGAAATGCAGTGGATCAGTCTTTAATAGAATAGATCTGCTTGTAAAAAATAGAAAGAAAAGCTCAAGACAGCTAAATGCCATCTTGAGCTAATTTATTGCTTTTGTTTACATACCGGGCAATGTCCATAGAAATACAGCTTTTGATCCGTTATTTGGTAGCCTGTTTTATTGGATACCTGCTCTGAAAGGTTAAAGAACATTTCATCATCGACGTCATCAACTTTTCCACAGGAGACACAGGTTATATGTGGATGAGGCTTCACGTTGGCATCATACCTGAACTTATCTTCGCCTACATTCAATTCCTGTACCAGATCCAGATCCTTAAACATTTCCAAGGATTTATATACTGTAGCCAAACTCATAGTAGGATACATAGGCTGAAGCTTATTATATATTACCTCAACTGTGGGATGCTCCTTTGTATTTTTCAGAATATCATAAACTGCTAATCTTTGTGGTGTTACTTTATAACCTTTTTCTTTAAGAACTTTTACTACATCGATCATTTTTAACTCCTTCAACGCATTATATACTTTCTGTAATAGCATAAAGGCGTGCGTTTTACTTATTCAAAGATAATAATTACACTACGATAATCGTTATTATCTAATATTATAACATATCTATAAAATTTGCAAATATGCATAAAATTATAACGAGGCAAAAGATGTCTCCAACTTCTATAAGTGGCGAGTTCCGATTTCTGCAAGAGACGGTGGGCATATATCCCCTGCCTCGTTGAAACGCTCGGGTAGGTTTTTTGTAAATAACACAAAAAACCTTTCAGTAAAATCTTGTTATAAATAAATAGCAAAAAATGGTATAATACAATAATAAAATCAGAAATCTGCAAAAAAAATAAGGAGGCGAATATTATATGAAATACCTTATTAGACAAAGAATTTTTAGCTTAGGAGATAATTTTACAATTAAGGATGATCAGGAAATTGACAGATATATTGTACAAGGAAAGGTTCTCAGCTTTGGAGATAAGCTAAAGATAATGGATTTAAGCGGCAATGAGCTTTTTTATATAGAGCAGCAGCTTTTTAAGTTTTTACCTGAATATCATATTTATGCCGATGGACAGCAAATGGCGACCGTAAAGAAGCAGCTATCCCTCTTTACACCTAGATTTGCAATAGACAGTGTAAATGGAGCTTATGAAATTGCAGGTAATATCTTTCGCTATGATTTTCAGATTTACAGAGATGGAAGTATGGTGGCTGCAATCAACAAGAAATGGTTTTCCTTTGGCGACACCTATGGGGTGGAAATTGTTGAGGGTGAGGATCATGCTTTCCTTTTGGTTTTGGCAATCGTGATAGATCAGGTGTATCATGATGAGCAAAGAAAGCATTCTTAGCAGTGTAAATTGGCATAATAAAACTATTATTGCATAAGCACTGAAAGGAGCAAAAGTTATGAACAACCGAGATAACCTCATTGAGAAGCTTGTCACACAAAACAATCAAAAGATTCTGCTGTTGGTTATGGATGGAATAGGGGATATACCACATAAGGATTTTGGTAAAAAAACACCCTTGGAATATGCGATAACTCCTAATTTAGATAAGTTAGCCAAGGATTCTATAATGGGAAAAATGATACCGGTATTGCCAGGCGTTACGCCGGGCAGCGGTCCGGGACATTTAGGCTTGTTTGGCTATGATCCAATGCAATATCAAATGGGTCGAGGTATATTGGAAGCAGTTGGACTCAGCCTGGATATAAAGGATGGAGATATTGCTTTTCGCTGTAATTTCGCTTCTGCGGATGACAATGGGGTTATTACGGATCGACGTGCAGGGAGGATACCCACAGAAAAGTGTGAAGAGCTATGCAGCTTGATAAGTCAGAGCATCAAAGAAATTGATGGAGTAGAGGTCATTGTAAGACCCTCCATGCAGCATAGATTTGTAGTAGCATTTAGAGGACAGAACCTCTGCGATGCTTTGACAGACTCAGACCCACTAACTGAGGGCAAGCGGCCTCTTGAGGTAAAAGCACTAAATGAAAAAGCAGAATTAGCAGCTCAAATAGCCAATAAGTTCTATCAGGAGGTTAGAAGGGTAATTAAGGATCTAAAGCCTGCCAACTCCTTCTTGATGAGAGGCTTTTCTGGTAAACCAAGGATCCCATCCATGATGGAAAGATTTAAGTTGAACTCAGTATGTTTGGCATCCTATCCCATGTACAAGGGCTTGTCAAAGTTGGTAGGCATGACTGTTATAGATGAAGCAGGCAAGAACATTGAGGAGCTGTTTCATAAGTATAATGAGCTGCACAACAAATATGATTTCTTCTTTATACATGTGAAATATACAGACAGCAGCGGAGAAGATGGCAACTTTGCACAAAAAGCAAAAATTATAGAAGAGGTAGACAAGGCACTGCCCATTATACTGGAGAAAAAGCCAAATGTACTCTGCGTGACAGGAGACCACTCCACACCATCATTTATGAAGGCACACAGCTGGCACCTTGTACCTGTAATGATAAGCTCGGATTATTGCGGAGCAGACGGAGCCATGAGATTTACAGAGAATGCCTGCAACAGCGGTGGATTGGGCACCTTTGAGAGCAGATATCTCATAAACTATCTGCTGGCCAATGCCATGAAGCTGAATAAGTTCGGAGCATAAGAAACGCCCCTATCTGGGGCGTTGAAGTTTGCCATTAGTTAATTCCTGCAGTTAGTTTTACAACTGCTTGGTGTGTAGTGTCCGCTATACTTCCTTTGTAGTTTTTTTACGTTTAATGTGTATGCAAATTATATACTCAAGCCTGACCTCGTTTTCTACTTGATTTTATAACCTAATAGCCTAATATGGATATTGCATTTTTAGTTTAACATCTACATCGTTCTTGTATATGTTATATGAAAATAGAAGCACTGATATCAATTTTAATATACTTATTTTTTTACAAGTGTAACTTGTACCTTCTATATTATTATTATTAATTCATACTAAATCCATATTACAAAGGATTTCAAAGGTTACGAAAAAGGTCATTCCTCAGATATATTATTCAATATTACATCTGAAGAGTATATTGAAAGCACTCTTGTAAATACTGAAAATTTAGAAATTAATAGGGATTACTATTATAAAGAGTTGAACATGGCAAAAGAATTAAGGAATAAAAACAAGGTGACATAATAGTAAATGGAGTAATTTATTATGTGACATTTGAATTTGTTAATGTTATAGAACATCAAATACACTCTAGGTGCCATAAACATGCCATAAACAAGTAGAGGCAGAATAGTATTTATAGAAACTTTGATGGATTAGTTTTGATAAACGGGGAATATTGGAATTAATAATTAAATACATATTTAGCAAATAAGAATTTATTAGCGCATTAGTCTGTTTATGGCATAATAAAAGTGCAGAGAGTTGCCGCCTATTTATCTATAGGTTAAGGGAGATAACCCCAGTAATACTTGTGGATAGTGCAGGTTTAGCGGATGCTATGGAAGGTAGTGATGGTCCTACCGCTGAATGTGGTAAGAAGCTTGTTAATAATTCGAATGAAAAGAATAATAACCAGAAAAAAAATTAACCAGAATATGCATAAGATATCTTAAGGCAATAAAGGAGTGCAAAGCAACAAACTATGGACGCTCGGAATCGGCATAAATGCAAGTGCTGCCTTTATAGCAAGACTTGGCGTAACTAAACTAATAGTTCTTGATAACAAGGGAGATATTTATTATGTTGAATCTACAGCTATAGGAACTGGTATACCCGTAAGATACATTCACCAAAACCATTTGAGAGCAGGTAAAACAGAAGAAATTAAATATGAATGGAGTAGTCGCAAATAATTACTCAGGTCTGACCCCGTTTTCCGTTTTTACAGCTAAGGCATCAGCAGAAGGTTTATGTATTGTGATTACAATAAGCATTACAAAACCAATAAGCTAGCTTATAAAAGATGGAAGTTCCAAGTCACTTGTATGCCCCCTCTTTCTTGAATTAATAAGCATGTTATGGTAGCATTTATACAAAGCAATCAATATTGAGATGTATTTCAAAAAAATAGTAAAGGTAGGGTATCCAATATGAATGAGCGTGACATAAGGTGGAAACAACGCTTTCAAAATTATGAAAAAGCCTTCAAGCATTTGGAAGAAGCTGTATTGAAAACAAATCTTTCCGATTTGGAAAAAGCTGGAGTTATTCAAATATATGAATTTACATTTGAATTGGCATGGAAGACGCTTAAAGACTACTTGGAGGAGAAAGAGGTCTTAGTGAAATTTCCAAGAGATACAATCAAAGAAGCTTTTAAATATGAGATTATTGATAACGGGGATATATGGATGGACATGCTTGATAAAAGAAATCTGATGGCACATACATATAATGAAACAAATGCAGAATTGGCATATAAACTTATTGTAAATAATTTTTATCCGGCATTGAAACAAGTCATTACAAAACTGGGTGTGGAAATATGAATCAATTTGGAATATCGGAAAAATCATTTAATCTGATATTGGAAGCCTTTGTACAATATGCTGAGATAGAGGAAGTGGTAATTTTTGGAAGTAGAGCAAAAGGCAATTATAAAAATGGAAGTGACATCGACTTAGCTATAAAAGGCAGTAATTGCAACGCGAGTTTGGCTATGAATGCAAGTGCTTATATGAATGAAAAGCTTCCAATACCATATATGGTGGATGTGGTAGATTATAGTTCCTTGCAGCATAAGGATATTAAAGAGCATATCGATAGAATTGGTATAACAATATACAACAAGCAAATCTAAAGATACCTGTCATTCATATGACAGGTATTTCTTGTGATGCAGCGCTTTCTCAGGTACAAAGATTAGGAAGCCATTTTAAACTTTTAGTTTAAGAGAATACTACTTTTATACTGGTCAAAAATGTGCTAATGTAAATTCAGAATATAAGTAATAAATAACTGTGGAAGGGGCAAATTATGATTGATTTTACAAAAGAGCTTGAGAAATTCGACTTTATGGAGATTGATAAGACTTTTATAGATATACAAAACGAAACAGTGATAATAATTGAGTCTCTTAACGCGACATTAAAGCGTATTGGAAAAGAGCAAAGCAAGACGAATATGCAGATTGAGGAAATTCTTACTATTCTTGATGAAGAAAAAGAAAAGGAAAAACTTATCAGTGAGTTGAAAAAGTCAGAAGTAGTATTTGAAGAAGATAAAACAGCCCTTGTAAAGGGATTAATTTCGATTCTTGACCAGCTTGAAGATATGTACAGATATTCTTTAAAGCATGATACCGACAGTAGGGCAGAGCAAATGAGAATTTTGTGGAAAAACATATCAAGCAGCTTAATGATTTGTGGCATTATGCGAATCGATGAACAGCACGTGTTTTTTAACGCTCAATTAAATATTGCAGTGCAAACAAGATATGAGGAAGAATTTCCTGAGGGATACATATTAGAAGTCTTGAAATGCGGATATAAATATAATTCCGTTGTATTAAGAAAAGCTCAGGTAGTTGTAAATATGAAATATAAGGATAGTGGCGAAGATGAGTAAGATTGTGGGTATAGACCTTGGAACATCAACCTCGGAAATTGCGGTTTTAGAAAATGGAAAGCCCCGGGTAATACCAAACCAAAATGGAGAGTACATAACTCCTTCAGTGGTTAGTATTGATGATAATGGTGATATAATTGTCGGTAGAGAAGCAAAGGAGCAGCTTTTATTAAAACCAAATGACACTGTTATTGAGATTAAGAGACTCATGGGCTCAGGCACAAAGGTGACAATGGGCGGAAAAGAATATACACCAGAGAAGATTTCGAGTTATATCTTAAAATATCTAATTGCGTGTGCTGAGAAGCATTTGAATGAAAAAATAGAAAGAGCCGTTATTACAGTACCAGCATATTTTTCCGATGAGCAGAGAAAGGCGACTGTGGAAGCAGGAAGGCTTGCGGGATTAAAGGTTGAAAGAATAATAAATGAACCTACTGCCGCCTCTCTAGATTATGGTATTGAGCATATGCGCGAATGTAAAAATATACTTATTTACGACCTAGGTGGGGGCACACTGGATGTAACAATACTTGAAATGTTTGAAGGTATACTTGATGTGAAGGCAAGCAGCGGAAATAACAAGCTTGGCGGTAAGGATTTTGATCAAAGCCTTATTGACTATCTTCTGAATAGATTCAATCAGACATACGGCATAGATGTTTCATCTGACAAAAGAGCTGCGATGAGATTGAAGGAAGCGGTTGAGACGTGTAAGATTGCGTTAAGCACTGAAAACGAATACAATATTATACTTCCTTTTTTTGCTGAAGTAAAAGGAACTCCCGTGTCTCTGGAAGAAACAGTAAACAGGGAAATCTTTGAAGGATTAATCAAACACATGATAGAATCTACAGAAGAACAAATAGGTATTGCACTGAAGGATTCGGGCATTAAACCCTCGGATATAGATCTTATACTTCTTGTAGGGGGATCCACACGAATTCCATATGTAAGAAGGTTTGTTGAAAAGGTATTGGGTAAAGAGCCTCAGCAGCTGGTGGATCCTGATTTGGCAGTCGTAAGAGGTGCCTCAATTCAAGCAGGAATTATCAATAACGAGTTTTCCAGTGAAGTGGATATAATGATTACCGATGTTTGTCCCTATACATTAGGAACCTCAATACTTGACTATATCGGTGGATTTTCGGTAGCGGATGTCTATGATATTATAATTCCTAGAAATGTAACCATCCCGGTTGTAAGGGAGAAAATATACGGAACAGCACAGAATGATCAGTCAGAAGTTGCCATTGAAGTATATCAAGGAGAATGCAAAAAGGCTTCGATGAACAATCTGCTTGGTAAATTTCATCTTAAGGGTGTTCCGCCTGCTCCGGCATTTCAAGAGAAAATCAAGGTGATGTTCTCCTATGATATCAATGGGATACTTCAAGTAGAAGCATCAATAGTAAGTACAGGGAAAAAGGCAAATATAACAGTTGAGACAACCGGAGTTGGAATAGCTGCGGAAGTAGATTTGGAAGGATGGGAAAATATATCCGAAGCCAGAAGGTATCGAGCTATAATTAAAAAGGCAAATAGGATTTTAGAAAATAGAGAAGCAGGTCCATATGAAATAGATTTGGAAAGTCTTATTATGAAGATAAAGGAAGCTCTGGTATTGGGCAAAGATAGAGATATATTGGACAAGTTGAAGGATGAGCTTGCAGACATTATCTACGATATAACGGAGGAGGAAAATGACTGATTCACTTGCATTGCGCTACTATAATAATGGACTTCAAGATGCCATGGATAAAAATATAAAGTCCGCCGTGGAAAATCTTTCAAAAGCTGTTACCTATGACAATAACAGCATCGCTGCTTGGAATCTTCTGGGCTTATGCTTTTACAGGCTTGGAAGATTTAAAATGGCTGAATACAGCTGGATTCAAAGTTTGAATAAGCAGAGTGAAAGGAACCCTGCGCAGGCTTACTTGAAAGAATTAAGAAACGATTTTGAAGGAGTAGCCCCTTTTTTTGTTCTAGTATCTGAATTGTGTTCTAAAAAGAAGTACAAAAAAGCGGTTGATGTTTTTGAGCGGGAAATTGTAGTTCGTCTTGATTCTTCTGTAGAAGTTCTCAATTATTTTGGAGTTTTAAAAATACTTGCCGGCGAGAGGAAAAGAGCAATAAAAGTATGGGAAAGAGCCTTGTCTATTGATCATTCAAACGAAAAAGCAAAGCTTTATATTTCTGCAACAGAAGGAAGCTTTATTCAAAAATTGCGTGGGCTTATCAGAGATATGTTTTGAAAAAGGTGGTAATGTAAGTGAAAGAATATTATAAGATACTGGACATACAGAAGGAAGCAAAAAAGGACGATATTAAGAAAGCTTATTTTAAGCTTGTCAGGAAATATCCTCCTGACAGATATCCCGATGAGTTTATGAATATTAGAGAAGCTTATGAGATACTGATTGATGAAAATACGCGTAAACAATTTGATGTAATCGATGCTATGCCTGTGGAGGCAAGGTTATATTTTAACGAAGGTAGGAGGCAGCTGGAAGCCGGAGATGCCCAAAGGGCAATTAAGCTTTTGGAGAAGGTAAGTAAGACTTATTCTGACTTCTCTGTAATCAACATCCTACTTGGTGATGCATATATGGCGAATGAAAACAGCGGCAAAGCAATACAAATATTTGAAGAGCTTGCAGCAGATGAGCCAAATAATGCCGGTTTTGTAGGAAAGCTTGCACATGCCTATCTGATGCGCGGCTGGCATAAAAAAGCTGCCGAAAGATATGAACAAGCATTGCTGCTGGATGAGGACAATATTTCATTATGGCTTGGACATATAGAATGCTATTTAAGTGCAAATCAAATCACGAAAGCTAAGGAAATTGCACTTCAAGGTATCGAGGTAAGCACCAGAAATGGCTGGGACAATATTGAACTTTATTATCATATCATTCGGGCTGATATAGAATCCCATGACCTTGATGGCATGAGCAAGCACCTAGAGGAAATGAAGGACATTGCTAATAGGGATGAAGATGAGAAGGGTAATGTAGCATGGTTCTTAGCGAATCTGTCAAAGCAGCTTCAGTTTTATAATTTGATAGAGGAATCAGCAGCTGCTATCAATACTGCATTTAAACTGCTTCCTGATGATGTTGAAATAAAAAAAATCAAAGCAGAAATTGACAAGGATTCAATTATTATTCTACAAATGCATCAGCTTGAAGAAGAGAAAGCTATAGATGATTTATTTAAAGCTATGCTTGAATTTGAAATGCATAAATGTGGTAGAAAGAATTGTCTTGACTGTGAATTCGAACAATTTAGATTTGAGATGGATACTGTTTGTAATATTAATTCTCATAGAAAAGATATACAGAATCTTAAAAATAAATACCCTGAACTATACAATATGAAGAAAGACTTCTTTGACAGTGTATTGAATCGAAAAAATGAAGATAAGCTGATAAACTCATATAGGAAAAAGTTTGAGAGGTTTATGAAGATTTGTCCCGAAAGGTTTGAGCGTGATGAATCTGATGGAGACGAGGATTATGATGAAGTAGATGGCTATACTAACACACCATATGTGCGTACAGAGGTAAAGGTTGGACGTAATGACCCTTGCCCCTGCGGAAGCGGTAAGAAATATAAAAAGTGCTGTGGAGTATAAGTCCTGTATGGGGCTTGAATAATAAACTTTATATAAGTTAATAACTCAAACTTGACCTCCTGTTGCATTTTTAAATTAATTGAAATTCATTATTGATTTTCCAAATTATGTATGATATTATGTATATATCTTAATGAATGAAAGGATGGTTTTGATGTCGGTAAGCTCTGTAAAGGTGATTTCCAACTAAATATAGGTGGAAGGGCATTAACAAAAAACAGGTGATTTTCCTGTACATTAGTTATGCTCAAAAAAGGCATTACCTTACAGACTTCTTCAATAACTATTTTCGGATTGCATTTGTTTTAATACCGGAATTATGAATGTATGGCGCGACAAGGAGTGTTTGTCGGGCTATTTTTGTTTTTCTTTATAGAAACGATTGCTTAGTTTTCGTTATGTCCGCAGGAGTACTTTGCCTTTTCACAGGCAAAGTATGTCTTTTGCGGGCATTTATTTTATTCGAAAAGAAAATAAACAATGATAAAAAAGGCATGATATTGCACGTAAACATGATCCCCAGTTAGTGATTAAAACTAATAACGAAGAAAGAGGTTGACTATAATGAATATTATACATACAAAAAATCTTACTAAAACTTATATACGTTTTGAAAAAGAGGAAGGCTTGAGAGGTAGTATTAAAAGCTTGTTCAAGCGTGAAAAAATCGTAAAAACTGCTGTTAATAATTTTAATCTTGAGATAAATGAAGGTGAATTTGTTGGTTTGATTGGCCCCAATGGAGCTGGAAAAACTACTCTGATGAAAATGCTGACAGGTATAATTTCTCCCTCTTCCGGCACCATTTCAGTACTGGGATATGTGCCAAATGAGCTGAAAAATGCCTATAAGAAGCAGTTTTCAATCGTTATGGGGCAAAAAAGCCAGCTTTTTCAAGATCTGTCCGCTGCAGACACATTCTTGCTTCTCAAAGAAATTTATGATATTCCGGAGGATGAATACCGTAAAAACCTCAAGTATTTTATTGACCTTTTTTCTATTGCAGACTATCTTAACGTCCAGGTTCGGACGTTATCCCTTGGCGAAAGGATGAAAATGGAGCTGGTAGCAGCACTTCTGCACAACCCAAGAATACTTTTTCTAGATGAGCCTACAATAGGACTTGATGCAGTAGCACAGAAGCAGATACGGGGCTTTTTAAAAGAGGTCAACCGCGAAAAAGGAACCACAATCCTTTTAACCAGCCACTATATGGATGATATTAAAAGTCTTTGCAAACGATGTATCGTTGTAAACAATGGCTGTAAAATCTATGATGGAAATTTAGAAATGCTTTTTGACCGTTACCAGACACATAAAATGATAACGGTGACATTTGATGAAGCAACATCATATATTCATGATTTTAATGTTCAAATAATTGAGAGAAATCCCTTTAAGCTTTCTTTTATGGCTTACCGTAAAGATGTCCGACATATTATAAACTGCATTATGACTGAATGCGAAATAAAGGATATATCTATCGAAGAAGAAGATATTGGTAATGTTGTTGAACGCATTTATTCAGATAAAGGAGGTGCTTTAATTGAAGAAATATTTTGAAACGGCAAAAGTTCTGTTCAAAGCTCAACTTGTATATAGATTTGACACTATAACCAGTATCATTTTCACTATTTCAAAAGTATTTCTTGCATATGTACTATGGGGGGCTATATTTGGAAAGCAAAGTGTTGTTTCTGGTTTTACCTTCAACTCCATGCTTTCCTATTATATCATCAGTTCTTTTATAAACCAGCTTGACCAGTCCTCTAGCACAGGATGGCAAATCTCAAACGAAATTAGAAACGGAGGGTTTTCAAAATATATAATAAAGCCTATGAACATTTTTGGCTACTTTACTGCCCAGACAGCTGGCGTCTCAGCTTTTCTCCTGTTTTTTAATCTTACTGCTGCAGTGATATGGATTTTTATCTTCCGAGTGGATTTTGCAATCACCAGTAATGGCTGGTATATCCAGTCTGCTTCAGTATTGATTTTGCTTGGGCTATTGTTTATGATGCAGCTGAATTATTTTATCGGGATACTTGCCTTCAAATTCCTTGATACAGGCATCTTCATGATGATAAAGGACAACATCGTCCAATTTATAATTGGCTCACTTATTCCTTTGGCACTTCTACCTTCTGGAATTATTAAGACTATGACGTTTTTTCCCTTTTATTATGTTTCATACCTGCCCACCATGCTTCTATTGGGTAGAAACGGAAATGAAATTTTCTCAGGTATCGTAATCCTTTTATTCTGGAATGCTGCTTTTGGGTTGTTAATTTCAATCACATATAAAAGACTAAAATCTAGATATGATGGGGTGGGAATATGAGGATAACAAGACAATTAAAGATTATATACATGCTGCTTAAAATGAAGCTTTCAAGAAATATGGCCTTCAGATTTTCCTTTTTCGGTGTATTTTTTGTGGATGGCTCGTTGTTTTTAATACAGCTTTTAATGTTCTCGACGATTTATTCACAGGTTGGAAGTATTGGTGGATGGGATAGATCCCAGATGCTATTTTTTATTGGAACATTTTCACTCATAAATGCACTTAATATGTTTTTGTACTTTTTTGGGGTCATATCAATACCTGGTAAAATCAAATCAGGAGAGCTTGATCTGTATATAACAAAACCAGTAAATTCATTGTTTCATCTTTCGTTTGAAAGTATGGATATAGGCTCACTTCCGCTTGTATTTGCGAGTATCGGTATACTTGTCTATGCTGCTTCAGGAATGCATAAACAAATAACAATATTAACAATTATAGGATATGCCTTTCTAGTTTTCATGATGCTCGTATTATATTACGATATGGAAGTAATCCTTCGTACTATTCCTTTTTTCGTAATTCAGGCATCTTCTATAGAACGGCTTGAAGGGGAGGTAATAACATTATGTATGAAAATACCAGGCACCTTGTTTAAAGGCGCTTTCAAATTCCTATTCTATTTGGTATTGCCATATGGAATCATGGCAACAGTTCCAACACAGTTTTTTGCGGGTACTCTTACTCTCGTAGGATTCGTATATTCAATTCTAATTGCCATTGCTTTTACCGCTTTTACTTTTGCTTTCTGGAAATTAGGGCTTAAGTGTTATAAGAGTGCAAGTAGTTAATACCCTCTACTATAGAATCTCTTACGCAGTTTTTAACAAACCCGCTCCGAAAGGATTCTTACTAAAAGTGCTGGAGCGGGTTTGCTTTATGCTCAGCCATTATACTGCAGCTTAATTCTGCTTTTGAAAGAAAATTGACCTCGACAAGGGAGTGAATGATTACTTTTCAATCAGCCTTATGAAGAATGTTAATTGTTGTGAATTTTCTCGATTTCACAACGACTTCATCCTTATTTGTTCTTTTGAGGTGTAGACTGACCCCATTTTTTTTATAGTGGTGTAAATAAGCACAATTGTTGTATAATATATATTAAAAAGACAAGGTGATGAGAAATTGAAGGATATAAAATATTTTTTTGAATACATAAAAGACAAAGAGGTTCCATTCCTTAAAAAAGGTTTGATTTTAGGCAGCTTTTTATATTTCATATTGCCGATTGATATAGTACCTGATTTTATATTTGCTATGGGCTGGTTGGATGATGCAGCTGTAGCCGTTTTTATATGGAATGCGGTGAAGACTGAAATAGGCGAATATGTAAGCAAGCGTAAAATAATCGACAGTAAAGTAATCAGCTTAGAAGAAAAAAGAAAACATAAATAATAAAACTCGGCAATAGCCGAGTTTTTCTGTAAAGGGGATTTTTATGAAGCAAATCGAAAAGCTGTATCAGGAAGGCAGCAAGTTTGAAAAGAATAAGAGCATAGATGACAGAAAAGCCAAGGGGGTCTTCTATACACCCATAGAGGTTGTAGAATATATGATTCTGAATACTTTGGCTTCTGTGGATATTGTAAAAAATCCTTTTGTTAAGATATTTGACATATCCTGTGGTGCGGGATATTTTTTATTGAAAGCCTTTGAAGTATTGAAGAAAGCCTATGAGAAGCAGCTGGAGGATGTTATTTATGCGCATCCTCAATTGAAGGGCAAGCTTAGTTATGAGGAAATAGGCAAGTTTATAGTGGAGAATAATATTTGGGGTGCAGATATTGATCCGGAAGCGGTCAAACTAGTGAAGGACTCCTTAGATAAAGCGGCAGGCTGCTGCTGCAAGAGCAACATCATTTGCGCAGACAGCTTACTTGCAGATCGCAATGGTGCTGATGAATTCTGGAATAATGAATTCGATTTTATTGTAGGGAATCCACCCTATATAGGGCACAAAGCAGTACCGAATGAGTACAAAACCCTGCTTTATCAACATTACAGGGAGGTTTATAGAGATAAATCTGACATATCCTACTGCTTTTTTCAAAGAGGCTTGGAGCTGCTCAAACCGGGGGGGATACTGAGCTTTATTACCTCCAGATACTTTATGGAAGGTCCCTCTGCAGAGCAGCTTCGCAGTTACATCACAGAGTTTGATGTGGAAGAAGTTGTGGATTTTGGCGACTGCAAGGTTTTTGCTGATGCGGGAGTGTCAGTGTGCATCATATCAATCAAAAAGCAGCAAGACGATAAAATGGTAAAGGTAAGAAAAATAGAAAGCTGGGGCAAAGCCCCAGGAAATCTACAAATAGAAAAGACAGAGCCCTTTTATATTGAAAAAAGGGTTCTAAGAAAAGAGGGTTGGTTATTGCTTAAGCCCGAAGCTTTAGAACTCTTTGATACCATAGACAGAAATGCCACTCATGAGGTGAGAGAAGTATTTGACAGCTATCAAGGCATCATCACAGGCTGCGATAAGGCTTTTGTTTTGACAGAACAACAAGCAATGCAGCTAGGTATTGAGCAAGAGCTTTTAAAGCCTTGGATAAAGAATAGTCATGTAGAGAAGTTTTTCATAAAGCCCTCAGACAAATTTCTTATTTATAGTAATCTGATAAAAGAGCCGGAACACTACCCAAAAGCAATTGCTTTCGCTGAGAACCATAAGACAAAGCTGCTGCAGAGACGTGAATGTCAAAGGGGGGTAAGGCAATGGTATCAGCTGCAGTGGGGAAGAAATACCCAATGCTTTGAGGCTGATAAGCTTGTATACCCTTATAAAGCTGCCACAAATAGATTTGCAGTGGATAAGCAAGGCATGTATTGCAGTGCAGATGTATATAGTCTAGTATTGAAGGATGAGTTTAAAAGCATTTATTCCTTAGAATATATAGCTGCATTGCTGAATTCAAAGGTAATTGAATTTTATTTTAAGTGCATTGCAAAAAAAATCAGTCCTGAATTTTATGATTATTATCCCAACAAAGTACTGACAATAAAGCTAAAATTAAATGGAAGCAGCAAGGCAATTGAAGAGTTGGTAAAATTGCTATATAAGACCCAAAAATCAACAGAGCGAAAATGTATTTTGCAAACAATAGATAGGGAAATATATAAAATATATAATCTAACTGAAAATCAAATAAAAATTATTGAGAACTCGGCAGGGGAGTGATTGAATTGCTGCTTTTAATATCTGCCGTTGCACCATCTATAGCTTTGTTATACTACTTTTATCTGCGAGATAAATATGAGAAAGAACCACGGCAAATGCTTTTTAAGGCTTTTGCGTTGGGAAGCTTTGCAGTTGCTCCGGTGGTATTTTTTGAGCTAAGGTTGAATATTTTTGATTTGGCAGAGAAGGATTTGCTGGGTGCCGGTTATACGGCTTTTATTGTAGCAGGTCTGGTAGAGGAAGGTTTTAAGTTTTTCATATTTTGGATTTTTGTTTGGAAAAACAAGAATTTCAATGAGATGTATGACGGAATCGTGTATAGTGTTTTTATATCACTGGGCTTCGCAACTACAGAGAACATTGGCTATGTGCTGCTAAGCGGCTTTCATACAGCCTTTGTACGGTCGATTACAGCAGTGCCGGCTCATGCCTTGTTTGGGGTTGCTATGGGCTATTACTTTGGTAAGGCTAAATTTACAAATCAATCGAAGAGTATTCGTTATTTGACGCTTGCATTTTTTATACCCATTGTGCTGCATGGTGTGTATGACTTTATTCTTTTTGCACAAAGTGTTAAGCTTATGCTTCTGTTTATACCCTATATGCTATACCTATGGAAAAGAGGCTTGGGGAATGTGGATGAACTATCAGAACGCTCTCCCTTTGCTTTTAGGGACAAAGAAGAAAAAAAGTGAATTCGCAGATTGCAAATTCACTTATTTTATGCCATTACACCGTACACAAGGACCCCCATAACACCGGAAAGCACTAGGGCTAGTATAGGATTTATCTTATACCTGTATACCCCTATAAAGACCAATACGCCTATTACAACACTATTAAAATCAACAAAGGAGATCTTGCCGATATTGATACTAGCTGCGGCAATTAAGCCCAATACAGCAGGTCTTATACCCTTGAGTATCCAATTTATCTGCATTAGATGCTTAAATTTATTGAAATAAATTGATACAAGCAGGCTTAGTGCAAAGGGCACCAGAATAACACCAAAGGTAGCCAGGGAGGAGCCCACAAAGCCGCTCAACTTGTAGCCTACAAAGGTTGATGCGTTTACTGCTATAGGTCCGGGAGTCATCTCTGCTATTGCTACAATGTTGGTGAAGTCCTGCATATTAATCCAATTATTGCTCTCAATAATCTCTTTTTGCATAAAAGCTAAAACACCATAGCCGCCACCAAAGCTGAAGGCACCAATTTTTATAAAGGCAATAAAAAGCTTTATCAACATAGTCGATTCCTCCTTTCCTTTGAAAATGAACACCCCTGCTATACCTGCCAGTATAATAACTACAATTGGATGAAGGTTAATAAATAATATTGCAGTAAGTGCTGTTAAGCCGATTGCAATGTTTATTTTTGTAATACCGGCTGATTTTGCAAGCTTAACCAGGGCATATGCAATGAGAGCAACAACGGCAGGTCGTATGCCGGCAAAAATTTGCTCCAAAATAGCACTGTTGCCAAAGCTGCTAAAGAAGGCTGAAATAATCAGTATGATTATAAATGAGGGCATTACAGCTCCTAAGGCTGCGGCAATGGCACCTTTGATCCCAGCTGTTTTATAGCCGACAAAGGTGGCAGTATTGATTGCTAAGGGTCCCGGCAGGCTGTTGGTAACTGCTATGGAATCGAGAAATTCCTCGTTTTCCATCCAACTCTTATTATCTACGACTTCCTTTTGTATGATAGGTATCATAGCGTAGCCTCCACCTATCGTAAAGGCTCCTATTTTGAAGAAGGTTTTAAATATGTCAAATAACATTGCTTCACCACCTAAAACTTATTATCTGCTGCACGTGATTATTTCTTGCTCTGTAACAATACAGTCAACGGGTATATCGTATTCATCCTTAGGTACTTCATCAATTACTTGGAAGGAAAATGCCAGGGCAATTTTATATATTTGCTTGTCTATGTGAGAAAAGAATTTATCATAGTAGCCGGCGCCATAGCCTATTCTATAGCCCTTGGCATCAAACACAGCACCCGGCATAATTGATGTATCCAGTATGTTTCGATCAGCAAGCTTAATGGTACTTTTTGAGGGCTCTTGCACGCCATAATTTGAAGTTTCGAGTTTTACATCACTATCATATTTAGTGATGACCATTTCTTTGGTTTCGGTAATGCATATAGGTATGTAAACATTCTTTCCTTGCTGCTGGCAATGCTCAATAATACTTTGTGTAGGAACTTCACTTCTAAAGCTTAAATAACAGAATATATTTTGAGAATTAATAAACTGATCGAGCTTCATTAAATTAACCATAATTTGCCTTTCGGCTTTATTGATTTCTGCTGGGGTAAGCGAATTTCTTTTTTTCAATACGGAGGTTCGGATAAGTTTTTTTTGATCCTTGCTCAAAGCGTTCAACTCCTTAGTGGGTTCATACTCATTTTCCTAAACCTAGCAATAAATATTATATCACAGTTATACTTCTTCTAAAACTTGATGAATAATCGATATTCATCAGACAAAAATATCGGTTATACGTATAATATAGTGAAATTAACAATTAGGAGGATATCTAAATGAGAAATTCAAATATGGTGATGGGAGCGGTACTGGTTGCCCTAGGTTGCATTTTGCTGCTGTCCAACTTAGGATATATTAATTTTTCTTGGGATTATATTTGGCCATTGGCATTATTATTACCCGGGATTTACTTACACTTTGCATTTTTTACAAAGATGGATAAGAATCCCGGAAATTTAGTACCTGCTGGGATTTTGACCACCTATGGTCTAATGGCATATGCCGTTGTCTTCTTTGGCTGGGGTACAATGACTACAATGTGGCCTTTCATACTTATAGGTATTGCGGTGGGATTGCTGGAGCTTTACTTATTTGGCACCCATGACAAAGGTTTGCTGATACCTGTAGCAATACTAGGTGGATTAGGACTTATGTTCTTGAGCAAGTCATTCTTTTTCTTTGATCTCAAGAAGGTTGTAATACCAGCAATTTTAGTGCTTCTGGGAGTAGTATTGATATCTAAACGTGAACGTAAGCAAGGATAATATAGAATTCAAGAAATGGTGAAGTTTGTTTCACCATTTTTTTATTGTATAGGAAAGTATAATTTCCTATACAATGGGGGATTCTCTCCCTTGCATCCGTCGAAGGGAACCATAGGGTTCCCTAGCGAAAAATAGTGCGACGTGAGGCGCATATTTTTGCGTAAAGCTATGTAGTGAAACCAAATCAAATGATATAATTAATAGGTGATTTATTTTTGATTGGGGGCTTTTGATTTGGGTAAAATACGTAGATTTATAGCATATTACAAGCCATATAAGCTTTTGTTTTTTGCGGATATGCTATGTGCCTTAGTAGTATCAGGAGTGGACTTATTATTTCCTATATTGGTTAGAACTCTACTGGATAAAGGAATAAACAATCTGCAAGGTCTTGCTTTTGATTTGATTATCAAGATAGCTGTCATCATGGTGGTTATGAGAATTATTGAGTATTTCTGCAA
>MGOS01000083.1:0-328 GCA_001797185.1 Clostridiales bacterium GWB2_37_7 | reverse complement strand
TCCCATCTTCAAAAGCTGTCCTTCAACTATTTTGATAATACCAAAACCGGTCAGATCATGAGTAGAATAGTCAATGATTTGTTTGACATTACAGAGCTGGCACATCATGGACCGGAGGAAATTTTTATTTCTGCCATTAAGATCGTAGGTGCCTTTATCATACTGATGACGGTGAATGTCAAGCTTACCTTGATTATATTTGCCTTTATACCATTTATGATGGCTTTTGCATATTATTACAATAAAAAAATGCGCGCAGTATTTAAACGAAACAGACAAAAGATTGCTGATGTAAATGCACAATTGGAGGACAGTATAGCAGGGATTA
>MGOS01000082.1 GCA_001797185.1 Clostridiales bacterium GWB2_37_7 | reverse complement strand
GCCTCCCTGGTATATACCACATGGAGATTATCGTAGTCGATTATTTCTTCATGATGCCTCTGAACACGATATGCATCAAACACAGCGATAATCTGACATTCTCGAACACCTTGATATTTACTGAGATAATCGAGCAATTTTATTCTCGCACTGTTCAAATTATCCTCTGCAAGCCCTTTCAGTTCAGACCACGCAAAGATAATATTATAGCCATCTACAAGAAGATATTCTTCTTTGATTTCTTTTCTTTCGTTTATATAGGCGGCGGGTTTATAATAGCTTTCGGAAACTGTTCTTCGTTTTTGCCAGAGGTTTTTTTTCCCTTGATTTGCATAATAGGTTTGATTAAGGATCTTATCAATCTCCTCTGAATCAATCCACCTCTCCTCTGAATATGAAGCCTGATTTCCAGCCGCTACTTCCAATAAACTATCCATTTTTTGAAAGCAGCTTTCAACATGCATATAGTCCTTTACTTCATCCCAGTTAACCAAAAAGCTAGAGCCATTTGCACAAAATACAGAATCCGCTGGATTTGCCACATCCCTTTCAGAATCGTATCCCACCATTTCTATGACCTCTTCAGTATTATGGCAGGATTCATACCCCTTCAGACTGCAAAAGAGCCTGCCTTGACCTTTGGTATAGGCCATCACATCTTTCTGATAGTTTCTCATTGTAGCAACAGGGGCTATTCCTGCGAGAACTGCTATTTCACCATCTACGTGTGAAATATGGCACGTCCCATGCATTTTCTCAATGTCCGTCATAGCGCGACCTACCATTTTCTCAGGCAGCTCAAGATGAAAGGCATAATACGGTTCTAATAATATAGATTCTGCTTCCTTTAAACCTTGACGTACTGCACGATAGGTAGCCTCTCTAAAGTCACCACCTTGTGTATGTTTATTGTGCGCCCGGCCTGATACTAAAGTAATTTTCATATCTGTAATCACTGACCCTGTGTAAACCCCTTTATGAAGCTTTTCTTCCAGATGGGATAAAATAAGTCTTTGCCAGCTTTTACCTAGCAAATCTTCACTGCATTCTGCCTCAAACTTTAGACCGCTTCCCCGCTCCCCCGGTTCCATTAACAGGTGGACCTCCGCATAATGCCGCAAGGGTTCAAAGTGTCCTATCCCTTCTACGACATTTGCAATAGTCTCTTTATAAACAATCTTGCCGGAATCAAATGATACCTCTATACCAAATCGGCTTTGTATCAGACTTTGCAGAACTTCGATTTGCACCTCGCCCATAATCTGTACCTGGATTTCCTTAAGCTGCTCATCCCAGACAATATGAAGCTCCGGATCCTCTTCCTCGATCAGGCGCAGCTTAGGAATCATCACTCTTGGGTCACAGCCTTCAGGAAGTAAAATTTGATAGGACAATACAGGCTCCAATACAGGTATATTTGAAGCTTCTTCTCTCCCAAAACCTTCTCCCGGTTTTGTTTGACTAAGTCCTGTTACTGCGCATACAGAGCCTGCGTCTACCTCATTCACAGCTTCGAATTTCTGTCCTGAATAGATTCGGATCTGATTAACCTTTTCTTCCCAAACTCCATTATTTAAAGCATCTCTTGCCTTAAGTCTTCCGCCAGTAATCTTCATATACGTAAGGCGGTTTCCTTGTTCGTCCCTACCAATTTTGAATATTCTAGCGCCAAATTGTTCCGGATAGGAAGGTATTTCGGCATACTCCACAATACCCTGAATAAATGCCTCAACGCCTTCCAATTTTAAAGCTGACCCAAAAAAACATGGAAATACCTTACGTTCCCTGATAGCTTCCTTAATCTGTGGGGTTTGGATATGTCCTGCTTCCAAATAGGCTTCCATGAGTGCTTCATCACACATGGCCAATTGGTCTTTAAAGTCTTCTGCCTCACCTTGTCCAAATTCAATACATCCATCACCCAACTGTTTCTTTAATTCATTCATGATTTTTCCTTTATCAGTCCCATTTTGGTCCATTTTATTAATAAACAAAAAAACTGGTATCTGATATATGGAAAGCAAACGCCATAAGGTTTTAGTATGTCCCTGCACGCCATCTACTCCGCTTATCACCAAAATGGCATAATCCAGCACCTGGAGTGTTCTCTCCATTTCTGTTGAGAAATCTACATGCCCCGGGGTATCTAATAAGGTAATCTGTGTGTCCGCCACTTCAAACATAGCCTGCTTCGAAAAAATAGTAATCCCTCTTGCTCTTTCGAGCTCGTAGTTATCCAAATAGGCGTCTTTATTGTCTACCCTTCCCAATTTCCGAATCTTACCGCTCAGATAAAGCAAGCTCTCTGATAAGGTTGTCTTGCCCGCATCTACATGTGCTAATATTCCAATGACTAATTTTCTCATAATCTATTTAATCCTTTGCTATCTATCTATATATCTATCTATATCATACCAATAAGTATGAAATCTAACAAATTGCATGTTATTCCATAACAGCGGTTAGGCATTTCGGGGTGCAAATAGGATGGTTTTCAAAACGGGATTCTTGTTCTACAAACGGGAAGTTCGCGTTTCAATTAACCCCCTCAATTGCAGGCCTTTTTAGTTAACAACAAATATTAATCTATTTTTAATAATAATTTATTGCAAAACGATAAATGTTGTGTTAAAGTTACAATTGAGAGTAAAATTAATAATTTAGCGAGGTGCTTTTTATGAAACGAGAAACACTCTTTTTAAAGTTAGCTGTTATTCTTATTGGAATCCCGGTTCTTGCTCTATCCATATTTTGGCTGCCTGGATTTGTAAACTACTTACCCTATCCTATTTTAATCGGTGTGTATGCAACGGCGATAGCGTTTTTCTTCGCTCTGTATCAAGCTTTAAGACTTTTAAGCTATATTGACAAGAGCAAAGCTTTCTCGGAGTTATCTGTAAATGCCTTAAAGAATATAAAATATAGTGCAATCACAATCAGCATTTTATACGCTGGACTCATACCATTCCTATTTCCCATAGCAGATGCAGATGATGCTCCAGGTTTGGTAGGATTCCCAATCATCTTTATTTTTGCGTCAATGGTGATTGCAGTCTTTGCTGCTGTTCTTCAGAAGCTATTACAAAATGCTATAGATATAAAATCAGAAAATGATTTAACAATATGAGGTGAACAACATGGCAATTATAATCAATATTGATGTAATGTTAGCTAAAAGGAAAATGAGTGTAACAGAGCTTTCGGAGAGAGTCGGAATAACAATGTCCAATCTTTCTATATTGAAGAACGGAAAAGCAAAAGCTATTAGATTATCAACATTAGAGGCTATATGTAAAGCACTTGAATGTCAACCCGGTGATGTTCTGGAATTTAGAAGTGATATTAACTAAAGAAATAAAACATATTTGAAACTTACGAGGTGGATTTATGTATGATATTGTCATTGTAGGGTCAGGTCCTGCAGGGGCTAACCTTGCACGATTAATCGGAGATAAATATAAGGTTTTATTAATAGATAAACGGGATCTAGAAAATGAAAATCCCAAAAACCTCGCAAGTAAATGCTGCGGAGGATTACTAGCACCCGATGCTCAGAAAATGATTGCAAAGTTAGGTTTAGGGATACCTAAAGATATTCTAGTTGAACCGCAACTTTTTGCTGTAAGAACCATTGATTTAACTAATAATCTAGAAAGGTTATATCAGAGGTTCTATTTTAATATGGATAGAGAAAAATTTGATAGATGGCTAGTTTCCACACTTCCAACTAGTGTTGATAAAAAGTTTAACTCCCTTTTCAAAAGCTTTGCTGAAATACCAGGAGGATATGAAATCAGATATATTTATAATAAACAAGAGATATCTGCAAGGACAAGAGTTATTATAGGTGCTGATGGGGCGTTTTCAAGGATAAGGAATTTTATTAGCAAAGACATAAATACTCCGGAAAAGTATATCTCAATTCAGGAATGGTTTGAATGTCCATATAAAATACCCTATTTCACAGCAATTTTTGATGAAGAAATAAGTGATTTCTATTCTTGGATCATACCAAAGGAGAATTACTTATTATTAGGATCAGCCCTTAGACCTAAGGAGAATACTAGAGAAAAGTATGATATTTTGAAAGCAAAATTAGCACATTTAGGCTTCAATTTTGATAATAATATAAAAACTGAGGGTGCATATATCTATAGGCCTAAGAAGGTATCACAGGTTTATGTAGGAAGGGATGGTATAGCCCTGGTTGGAGAAGCTGCAGGTGCAATTAGTCCTAGCTCTGCAGAAGGAATCAGCTACGCATTAAAAAGCTCTTTATACTTGGCTCAGAGTCTTGAAGAGGGAATAGATGGATTTTTGGATAGATATAAACAGAAGGTAAAGGATATCAAATTAAATTTACTCATTAAAAATTTAAAATCCCCAGTTATGTATAATCCATTTCTTAGACAGTTGGCTATGAAATCAGGTCTGCAAAGTATTAAATAAATTTGAGTGATGGCTGGATAACTTTGCTGCTGGCACCATAAAGTGCAGTTGACTGTGCTAAGCCCAACACATATATTTTCATCTTATTGCTGTAGAGACCTTAACCTAGATACTTTTCCAGTTATTGAAATTATATTAAACCTAAGCATATTAATTATTTTAATAATTGTAAATTTATATTGCACCTGTCTCATAAACGTGATAACATTATAAAAACAGAATAATTAAGTATCTTTAAAACAGTCCTGAGAGGCTGGCAAGATAAACATTATCAATTTTACATTATTATCGGATAAGTGTGACTTCTTGCTGGTGCAAGAAGTCTTTTTTATTGAATGAAATTAATTCTGTATGTAAACACCTTTAAATTAGCCCGGCGAGGCTGAAAAGGGGAAAAGAGTAAACTCTTCTCCTCAATTTTAAAAAATTAAGGAGGCTTTATTATGTCAGAAGATGTATTAACGAAACTTGGAGTAAAAACTCCAGAAAACACGAATTGGCTAGCTTTATCAAAGAAAGTGATTCTTGCGCTTCAACATCTTATTGCAATGTTTGGTGCTACTGTCTTGGTGCCTATTCTTACAGGATTGAATCCATCTGTTGCATTGGTTTCAGCAGGCTTAGGTACTCTTGTATTTCACGCAGTAACAAAGAAAAAGGTTCCTGTTTTCTTAGGTTCTTCCTTTGCCTTCATTGGTGGAATAATAGCCGTTAAAGAAGCACACAACGGCGATCTTGCATATGCTCAAGGTGGTATAGTAGTTGCAGGTCTGATATATGTATTAATGTCTTTAGTAATTAGAAAAATCGGAATGGATTTTATAAGAAGATATCTTCCTTCTCATGTAATAGGGGCAATGATAATTGTTATAGGATTAAACCTTGTTCCGGTAGCATTTGGTATGGCCAGTGGAAACTTTGCACTTGCTATCATAACTCTTGGTACAGCACTTATTATAACCTTCTTTGGTAAAGGCTTTGTAAAACAACTTTCAATATTAATTGCAGTAGTAGTAGGTTATATCGTAGCACAGATTATTGGGCAAGTAGACCCATCATCCTTCGTAAATGCACCGCTACTTGCAATTCCAGCATTCACACTGCCAAAGTTCAGCGTACCTGCAATAGCAGTTCTTGCTCCAGTAGTGCTGGCAGTTTTTATGGAGCACGTTGGTGATATAACAACAAATGGACAAGTTGTAGGTCAAGATTTTATAAATGATCCAGGACTAAACAGAACCCTTCTTGGTGATGGACTTGCTACATTATTAGCCGGTTTTATAGGGGGACCTGCCAATACAACCTATGGTGAGAACACAGGAGTTCTAGCTATAACAAAGAATTATGATCCATCTATATTGAGATTAGCTGCAGTATTTGCCATAGTTCTTGGGTTCGTAGCTAAGATCGGCGGTTTCCTTGGAACTATACCTACTCCGGTTATGGGTGGCATAAGCATGATGTTATTCTCAATGATTGCTCTTGTGGGTGTACAAACCATAAAGAATAACAAAGTACAATTCAATGCAGTAAATGTTATTGTAATGATTGTAGTATTGGTATTAGGATTGTGGGGATCCTACTTCCAAAATATAACAGGCATCAGTATCGGAATAAAGATAAACGAAACTGTTTCAATTACAGGCTTGAGCTTGGCTGCAATAGCAGGAGTAGCATTAAACGCATTCCTTAACATCATAATACCAACATCAAGGAAAGCTTAGTAAAATTTATAGAAACAAGAAGAATCCATGGGTTACTCTTAAGGTAATCCATGGATTTTCTATTAATTCCACAAATCTTTTGTTCGTTAAATTTAACTTGACCAACCTTCTAAATAAACAATTACACAAAACTCTAAACCTTAACGCAAATATCCATAGTTCTGCGTAAATGTTAACCCCCTTTAAGGAAACTTCCCCCAAACCTAAGTCCGAGAGAATATAAAACACACTTCAATATTTACCTAAAGTCCTTGAAAGCTTTTGGTTTCAGACTATTTCTTCTTTATCCTCACAACCGTCTCAACTTGCCTTGAATGTATGAAAAAGATTTTTTTTACAGATTATCTGTTTTAACACCGTGATAACAAATGATCTCCAACGGGGCCTGATGCATACCTAAGAGATACCTCGCACTGCCGATATTTTTGGTAGTAAAATCAAGTCATTCTTTAACTATGCTGATTTTGTCCATATAGCATCACCCCATCTCTGTCAACTATTCTTTCTATTATAGGCAACAACTTACGCTGTCGTTAAATGAGAATATTGTCTATTTATACAATTAGCTGTTTTGTAATATTTTTGAAATCTCATTAAATCTTTCATCACTGATACCAAGTTTTTTCTTAAATCTTTCATCTTCCATTCTTGCAATAATTATCTTGTTAGGAGATGTTTTCTTAATAATATTTATTATCTTCTGAATTGATTCTTCATCATCGTTATAGCCCTTAATGATAGTGATTTCAAATATAAATTTCCCTTTGTATTGTTTATTAAAGGAAACCATGTTTGAAATATATTCTACTAACGTATACCCTTCAATCGGTCTTTGGACTTTTTGAAAATCTCCTTCTGTGATTACTTTTATCTCTCCAACAACCTCATCACATTTATTAGCAATTTTTATATATTCATCTCTACCTAGTAAATATCCATTAGAAAGCAGTCTTACAGGTAAACCTTTGACTTTGATAAGGTCAATAATATCACCAATTTTATCATTTACAAAGTAAGCGATTAATATAAAAGTGCCTTTACAAAACCAGCCTAACATTTATAATAAA
>MGOS01000081.1:27395-27650 GCA_001797185.1 Clostridiales bacterium GWB2_37_7 | reverse complement strand
TGAGAACAGAGAGCGTAAAGTCCTTACCTATTACAGAAGCAGCATGCGCAATTTCCATAGCATCTTGAGAAATATAGTTCAGTTTAGACAATATTAGACCTTGCAAGCTGTTAGGGATCTTCTCAATATCCTTTTTAAGATATACCGTATTGTCTGATATAAAAAACAGGGTCGCCTTTTTGATATATTTCAGCAGCTCATACATATAAAGGGGATTGCCGCCACTAAAGTTGATGATATAATCACTGCAAATGC
>MGOS01000081.1:24866-27235 GCA_001797185.1 Clostridiales bacterium GWB2_37_7 | reverse complement strand
TGAAATGTTATGAGTCCAGATCTCCTTCAAAAGAGATATTGATTTTATATCAGACCAATGCATATCCTCTATCAAAATGATGGAGCGGAATCTGCTTTCAAATTCATGAAAAAGCAATGTTAGTTGACTGGTAATCTCACGATAAATGCTTTTTGTGTCCATGGCTGATATGATATCTCTGGTTTCCTTGTCTATTTCCATTCCCATAAGAAAGGATATGAATTGATAGTTTCTTTTTACTGCATCCTCATCATATTTAGCCATTAAAAAGCTTATATAGGATATGATGCGGCTTTGCTTTACGATCAAAGACTCCCCGTTGCTTATGTTCATGATACTCATAAGTAGACTTGTAATGAGTGAAAAAGGACTATTAATCAAGGCTGGATTGCATTCTACTTTGATTATTTTTACTTCTTCCTTGCATAGGTGCAGAAATTCCTCAACCAAAGTGCTTTTACCTATGCCAGCAGGTCCGGTTATTCCTACTATACAGCTGGTATTACGCTCTGTAGCTTTTAGAGCAGCAATAAGCTCTTCTAGGTTGCTAAGCCGGCCTACCATGGGTACTTGTTCCCTGGAGCTGCTTAATGGGTTCTTTATACTGGTAGGCATATAGCATTTTATAGAATTTTCTTTGTTCTTTACGGTAATTTCAATAGGACCGGCATATTCTATGTCGTTATTCGTTTCCTTATATGCAGCTTCTGAAACATATATACAGGATTTTGGTGTACTGGATTGAATTCTTTGGGTGGTATTTACAGTATCACCCATTACCGTATAGTCCATGTCATAGTAGTTGCCCACTCTTCCGGTAACTACCAAGCCATAATGCACACCGATGGAAAGCTGTAAGTCATAGCCTAAGGGCTTCATTTTTTCCAAATTAAATTCCTGTATTAGCTTGGACATATTGACGGCACACAATACGGCACGTTTTGCATCATCAATATGGCTGGTCTTGGCACCAAAAAGTACCATTACACAATCACCGATATATTTATCAATTATTCCACCCAGCTCATATACAGGAGCTGTGATGTAGTTGAAGCAATCATTAATTATTTCTCTAACAATTTCGGGATCAAGTTTTTCCGACAAAGCAGTAAAGCCAGATACATCTGCAAAAAGGATTGCTACGTTCTTTCTTGATTCTGCCAAAACAGAATAGTTCAGCACACTGCTTGCTTCCTTAGAGCTGGTCAACTGATTCCCACAATTAAAGCAATATTTAGCCATGGATGGGTTAGGTGCCTTACAATGGCTGCACCAGCAACCAAATTTAACCCCGCAGAAATGACATTCCTTAGAGTTCGTGTTATGAATCTTTAAACCACAGTTATAACAAATCATATCCTTGCCCCCAAA
The DNA here is from genome assembly GCA_001797185.1 of Clostridiales bacterium GWB2_37_7. Lineage (GTDB taxonomy): Bacteria > Bacillota > Clostridia > Lutisporales > Lutisporaceae > GWB2-37-7. The sequence continues at coordinate 25,864 of MGOS01000081.1, read as the reverse complement.
TCTGAAAACCTTTAAATAAGTGGTACATTTATCTTTATAACAGTGCCAATTCCAATGGTTGAAATAATATCAATGCTGCCATTTATCAGTTCAACTCTTTCTTTCATACCTTCTATGCCAAATCCACTATTAATTTCCTCGTGACTTACTTTCTCTAGTTTTGTTGTATCAAAGCCTTGGCCATTGTCCTTAATATCCAGCTGCAGCAAAGCCTCGCTTATATTTAAGTTTACATCTACTTTACTGGCTTTTGCATGCTTGCTGATATTTGTTAAGCCCTCTTGTACAATTCTAAATATTGTAGACATAATATAATATTGCAAATCGGTATCCTTGCCGTAGGTATTGAGGTCAACATCAAGACCTGTATTGTCGATGTAAGCTTCTATGTGGTTTTGAAGAGCTATAAATAAACCGTCATCTAAATAGGAGGGCTTTAAATCATAAATTATACTTCTTATTTCTTTGACTGTAGAGCGTACATCTGTGCCAAGCTTATCAAGTTCAAGAGAAAGTGGAACATATGCACCGTTTTGCAGCTGTTTTTTGCAAAGCTCCAGCTTAAGAGCCAAGCAGGCTGCGGATTGCGCAGGTCCATCATGAATTTCCCTGGCAATTCTTTTTCTTTCTTCTTCATGGGCTTTCAGTATTTTACTGCTCAAAATGGTTAGCTTTTCATTTTGTTCTACATATTGCCGCAGAAGCTGATTGATGTTTTTATACAACAGATTATTCTCAAGGGCAACAGCTGCTTGACCGGCTATGGAGTTCATCGTCAATTCATCAAAATAATCGAAGGGAAGGATTTTATTTATCCAGCTGTCATCTTTATAATCTACAAAGTTCTTGTCTTTTTTCTTATTTATGAGTTGTATAACACCTGATACTTTGTTGTTTCTATCTTTCATAGGTACTGATAGCATAGAGATTGTTTTATAGCCTGTCAACATATCAAAGCTGCTGTCATGATTGTATTCCATCTCTGGTGTTATGCTGTA
>MGOS01000081.1:19246-24832 GCA_001797185.1 Clostridiales bacterium GWB2_37_7 | reverse complement strand
TCGGTATTTATACTCATATTTTTAGAAATCACAAATTTCATAACCTTGTTGCTGCAGTCGTCGTTTTCGATAGAAGACCATTCTCCGGTGTCTTTATCAGCTACCAGATACAGTGTCACCGCATCAGATAAGGTAATGTTTAAGCTAGTGCTGATTATCATATCAAAAAGCTTGAAAATATCCCGCTCAGAGGATAACTGCTTGCCGATTTCATAGAACTCACGTATTTGCAGCTTTAAGGCTGTCATTCTGGTTTTTCTAACTATTTCAGCTTCTAATCTATTAAAAAATATTGAAAAATCTGCCGGAATATCAGTAAGCTCAATAAAATCTGAAACATTGGTGTAGTTACTAATGTTATTTGTTCTTTTATATCCAAAAGAAACCAGCACATAATTAAGATCATCCAAATTTTCCTTTAAATATTTGCTTACACCATACTCAAATTGAGTTTCTGCAAAAATTATAAATATATTGTGATCTAGATATGACTGGTTTTGTGACAAAAACTCAATGCTCCTTATCAGGCTTTCCTTTTCTAAAAAAAACTGGAGGCTGTCATAGCGTTTTTCTATAAGCTTTGATAGAGAAGAATAGCTGTCATCATCGCTGATAATATAATAATTGCAGTTTAACATGTTATCGCCCCCTATAATACCAAATGTAGTAACTAATTGCTTTGAAGAACTGGTGCTACATAATCTTATAAATATTTGGTTATATAATTTTAGTATACATTAACTGAAATTTGTTTTCAAATATTCATATATCTATCTTATATCGGCATAAAATTTTTAGATTATAAATGAATATTCGTTTTTGTGTGGCTTTAGGATGTAAGATTTGAAACATAGATAAATTTAACTTTCTTGACTATTTAAGTTTAAATGTTTATAATTTACCTATGATTTGCTTCATGCTTCCATAAAAACTAAATATATAGAATCATATGGTGCCCAATTTTATTGGGTTAAAAGGGAAAACGGTTTAATTCCGTTACAGCCCCCGCTACTGTAAGTGGGTATGAAATCCGATGTGCCATTGCATGACGAGAAGGCCGGAGAGTAAAGTGATCCACAAGTCAGGAGACCTGCCAATGGTTTTTACTACCTTCGGCGGGAAGGGAAAAAGTATATTAGCAATGATTAATTCCGCACATAAGTGCGGTTTTTTAATTGTATAGGAAAGTATAATTTCCTATACAATGGGGGACCTGTCGTGAAATGGGATGTATGGGAAATCAGTGTTCAATGAGGCGAACATTCTAGTGTAAAGGAAGACGGAGTTTCTGATACGATGAGAGAATCCCCATAACCTTAAAGGAGGGTGCTCAGGATGCTTGCAGGCCTGTCTTGAACCATAGGTCATCTAAATGAAAAATAGTGCCACGTAAGGCGCATATTTTATGGAGGGAAAAAAATGGAATTATTAAACAAAACATTAAAAGGTATAAAGCCAATAGATGAATTGGCTAAAAGTGAAGCGATAAGGTACAACGACAGCTTGATAAAGCCTATAGGAAGTCTAGGCACTTTAGAGCACATAGCTGCTCAGTTAGCAGGTATTACTGGTAAAAACAACAACAGCTTCGATAAAAAATGTACAATCGTTATGGCTGCTGACAATGGCATTCATGAGGAAGGAGTAAGTGCATGCCCACAGGAAATTACCGCTGTTCAGACTGTGAATATGATAAAGGGAATAACAGGAATTTGTGTTTTATCAAAGCATGCAGGGGCTGAGGTGGTTGTTGTAGACATTGGTGTAAAGGGAGATTTGCATACAGAAGGAATAATTAACAAGAAGATAAGCCATGGAACAAAAAACATTGCAAAGGGGCCTGCCATGACAAGAGAGCAGGCTATTTTGGCAGTTGAAACAGGAATAGAGCTTGTGGGAGATTTGGTAGGAAAAGGCTACAGCCTTTTTGGGACTGGAGAAATGGGAATATGCAATACCAGTACCAGCAGTGCGATATTAATGGCTTTATCAGGTATAAGCGCAGAACAGGTTGTAGGTAAAGGTGCAGGATTAACTGATGCAGATTATGAGAACAAGAAGCGTGTTATTGAAAGAGCTTTGGAAACAAACAAGCCTGATCGAAATGATGTCTTGGATGTTTTGGCTAAGGTTGGAGGCTATGATATCGCAGGCATGGCGGGCTGTTTCTTAGGTGCGGCCTATCATAGGGTGCCAATTGTTGTAGACGGATTTATTTCTATAGTAGCAGCACTGGTAGCATATAATTTAAATCCTAAAGTTAGAGACTTTATGATAGCATCTCACCATTCAGAAGAGCCAGGTTACAAGTATGCAATGAATATACTTAAGCTGGAGCCTATGTTAACCTTGCATATGCGATTGGGTGAAGGAACGGGCTGTCCTATAGCATTTAATATCATTGAGGCTTCACAAGCAGTTATGAAGAATATGGCAACCTTTGAACAAGCTGCTATCAATGACGATTTTTTAGTAGATATTAGGTAGGTGAAAAATGGGAAAGCTTATATTGATAACAGGTGGTGCCAGAAGTGGTAAAAGCACCTATGCCGAAAGAATGGCCGGAAGCATATCAAATAAAGTTCTCTATCTGGCTACTGCTGTCGCCTTTGATGAGGAGATGAAGCATAGGATTGAGAAGCATAAGCAATCCCGACCTGCGTTTTGGGATACGCAAGAGGGTTATAAAAACCTCAATATAGTTATAGAAGAGGCAAGTGACTATGAGGTAGTGCTGTTGGATTGTATTACAGTGATGCTGACAAATCTTTTATGGGAGTATCCTGGTATGGACTTCGATACTCCTTCAAAGGAGGACTTGGAAAAGGCAGAAGAATATGTGAGAATAGAATTTGACAAGCTTTTAAAGTCTGCTATGGACTATAAAGGAACGCTGATAATGGTGACAAATGAGCTGGGGAGCGGAATTGTACCGGAGGCTCCCATAGCCAGAAGCTTTAGAGACATCGCAGGAAGAGTAAATCAGCAAATAGCAGCGCATTGTCAGGAGGTATACCTGACGGTATGCGGTATACCGGTGCAAATAAAAAAGGCTTCTGAAGAACATTTATAAGTTAAGGAAGCCTTTTATGAAATGCATGGCGGTCACATTTGTATAAGGAAAAATGACATGTTCCTATGCATATAAAATAAAGGGGCAAACAATGAAGAATTTGATATTGGCAATACAGTTTTTAACCAGAATACCAATTAACGTAAACATTGAAACAAAAGAAAACAGTTTTGCTGAAAGTGTTATATGGTTTCCGGCAGCCGGTTTGCTGATTGGAACCTTTAATGCAATGATTTATTTGCTGTCTTCCATGCTGTTGGATGGGATATTTCCTGTGGTTTGTACAGTGCTGGCCAATGTTTGCATAACAGGTGGCCTGCATGTAGATGGGCTGGCGGATACATGTGACGGCATTTTTTCTGCACGCAAAAAAGAAAGAATGCTAGAGATCATGAAGGATAGCAGAATTGGTACGAATGGTACCTTAGCTGTAGTTTTCGATATGCTTATAAGAATTGCCATATTGGTAAGTATTCCGTCAGTGTATACAATATGGGTAGTGTTTGCTGCGCCTATTGTGTCCAAATCGATGCTGCCTTTGATCATGAAGCTGTCAGTATATGCCAGAGCAGAAGGTGGTATGGGAGGTCTGTTTCTTGGTAAACAGACCTGGAGCAGAACACTTGCAGCTTTTGCAGCAGGCTTTCTGATTACTTGGGGTGCCTTAAAATTTATTGGTCTGGTTTCCTTTGCGGCAGCATTGCTTGCAGTCATTTTATTTAAAAGCTATATTTATTCAAAGCTGCAGGGCATGACCGGAGATACGATTGGGGCTGCAAATGAAATAGCGGAGGTAGTGTTTTTATTGGCTTTGGCTATTGTTTGGAGGCTGCTATGACCAAAGTGTATCTAATTAGACATGGAGAAACAGAATACAATCAAAAAGGTTGTTATTACGGCTGGACTGATTGCAGCCTTGTCAGGTCAGGAATAGAGCAGGCAGAAGCATTGAAAAGAGTATTTAAGGACATTAAATATGATGTTATGCTAACTAGTGATTTAAAACGGGCGGTTGAAACTGCTACCATTATCAATGACAGTAAGAAGCTTATTATTGATAGTAGGTTGCGGGAGCTTAATTTTGGGCAGTGGGAAGGCAAGCACTATCATGAGGTCATGGCGCAATATACCGAGCATTGGAATTTGTGGACGGAGGATTGGGTAAATGCGATACCTACAGGGGGGGAAAGTATTGTAGAGATGTACAACAGAGTAAGTCAATATTTGGAGGACGCTCTGTTTACCTATAAAGACAAAAGCATTGTAATTGTGAGTCATAAGGGCACACTAAGAATGATTGCAGTATATTTATTAGGGTTACCCTTGGAGAAGATGTGGTGCTTCGATTTTGATCATGGGAAGTACAGCTTGCTGGAAATTAATGAAGGTCACGGCAGTATTAAGTGTATGAATAATATTTGATAAAGGTGAATTAAATGAAAAGCAGTAGAATTAAGAATAAGGGAATAATGGTACAAGGAACAGCATCCTCTGTAGGCAAAAGCATGCTAACAGCTGCGCTATGCAGAATATTTACACAGGATGGATATAATGTAAACCCTTTTAAGTCACAAAATATGAGTCTTAATTCATATATTACCCACGAGGGACATGAAATGGGCAGAGCTCAGGTTATGCAAGCGGAAGCTGCAGGCAAGGCTCCGGTTGTTGAGATGAATCCGATTTTACTGAAGCCTACCTCAGACAGAAAGTCTCAGGTAATCATAGAGGGCAAAGTATATGCTGACATGGACGCAGTAGATTACTTTGCTTTTAAGAAGCAGCTTAAAGGAAAAATCAGTGACATTTATTGGAGCATGGCAGATAAAAGTGATGTAGTAGTAATAGAAGGAGCAGGCAGCCCTGCTGAAATAAACCTGAAGCAGGAGGACTTCGTAAATATGGGTATGGCGAAAATAGCCAAGGCCCCTGTGATACTTGTGGGTGATATAGACAGAGGTGGAGTGTTTGCGTCTTTAGCAGGTACTATGCTGCTTCTGGATGAGGATGAAAAAAAGCTGGTAAAGGGTGTAATTATTAATAAGTTCAGGGGGAGCCTGGAAATTTTAGAGCCCGGCTTAAAGATGCTGGAGGATATTATAAAGGTTCCGGTATTGGGAGTCGTACCCTATTATCATCACTATCTGGAGGATGAGGATAGTGTAGCTGATTGGCTGCAGCATGTTAAAGAGGTTGATACAGAAATTGAGATTGCAATTATAAGCTTGCCATATATGTCAAATTTCACTGATTTTAATGCACTTAGGTTATATGAAGGTGTTAGTCTCAAATTTGTAAGACCTCATGAGGAATTGGGAAATCCAGATGTTGTCATCATTCCAGGGACAAAGAGTACAATCAAGGATATGTTGGTGTTGAAGCAGTCTGGAATGGATAGAAAAATTCTTGACCGCCATAAAAAGGGAAGTACTGTTTTTGGCATATGTGGTGGTTTTCAGATGCTGGGTAGCAAAATCCATGATCCTGAAAATGCAGAATCAGAGTTGGGAAGC
>MGOS01000081.1:17519-19163 GCA_001797185.1 Clostridiales bacterium GWB2_37_7 | reverse complement strand
GAAGGTGCATTTATAGATTTGAAAATTAGGAATGGAAATAGTTATCATGGCACGGACGGTATTGTAAATGAAAATCGAAGTGTGTTTGGGACCTATATGCATGGCATATTCGATAGTAAAGAATTTACAACAAGCTTCATCAATCACATAAGAAGCAAAAAGGGTCTGAAGGCGAAGGAATATGAGGAAGTACTGGATTATTGGGAATTTAAGGAGCAGCAGTATGATAAACTGGCTGAAATAGTACGAAACAGCTTAGACATGAAGAAGATTTATGAAATTCTTGAGGATGGCATAAATGATTAGCATATTTGCTGCAGTTTTGATTGATGCCTTTGTCGGGGATCCCTATTGGTTTCCACATCCTGTTCGACTGCTTGGCAGGTATATAAAAGCCTTTGAGAAATTAATACGTCCCATTGCAAATACGCCTGCTTCGCTCAGAATTGCAGGAATTCTACTAACCCTTACCACGGTATTGCTTGCATTTGGATCCACTTATTTAATATTGCAGCTAGTCAAGGGTATAAGTCTTATATTTTACTATATATTGAACGTATTATTTATGTATACCTGTCTTGCAGCCAGATGTTTAAGCAGTGAAGCCATGAAGATATATAAAGAGTTGCTAAAGGGTGATATTGCAGCAGCTAGAAAACAGACATCTATGATAGTCGGTAGGGATACGGATGTTCTTGGTGAAAAAGAAGTGACAAGAGCAGTGGTTGAGACTGTGGCAGAGAATTCCTCTGATGGTGTCATAGCTCCCCTTATATATATGGCAATTGGAGGAGCGCCTCTGGCAATGGCATATAAAGCGATAAACACCTTGGACTCCATGGTAGGCTATAAAAACGACAAGTATCTGCACTTTGGATGGTGTTCTGCACGCCTTGATGATTTGGTTAACTTCATTCCGGCTAGATTGACCGCTGTTTTGATGGCAGTTGCTGCTCTGTTTATGAACTTTGATGCTTTAGGCAGTTTCAATACATTTTTAAAGGACGGAAAAAACCACAGCAGCCCCAACAGCGGCTTTCCAGAAGCAGCTGCAGCGGGTGCATTGGGAATTGAATTGGGTGGTACAAATTTATACTTTGGCAGAGCTGTGTACAAGCCCACCATTGGACAAAATAAAAGACCTATTGAAAAGCAAGATATCAAGAGCACAATCTTGCTTATGTTTGGTGCATATGCGCTAACTTTGATTATAATAGGGATCATAAATTTTATAAGCGGGTGATTTTGTGAATTTTCATGGTGGAAATGTGCATAACTATAGGCAGCAATTGTTGGATTTTAGTTCTAACATAAACCCCTTGGGCGTACCGGAGAGCTTTAGAATTGCACTGCATTGCAAGTTAGAGGAGTTCACGAAATATCCTGATATCAATTATGTTGAGCTGCGTACAGCTGTTGGTGAATACCTAGGCATACATAACATTGAGAATATAGTTACTGGCAACGGAGCTGTTGAGCTTTTGTACAGAGCGATCCAACAGAGCGGCAAAAAAAAGCTTTTAGGATTAAAGCCCACCTTCTCCGAGTACTCAAAAGCAGCAAGTATGTATGGTATTGAGTATTGTGGGGTTGATGCTTTTGGAAATGAGTTCCAAAGCATTGATATAGATAAGATATTAAATG
>MGOS01000081.1:15242-17476 GCA_001797185.1 Clostridiales bacterium GWB2_37_7 | reverse complement strand
TCCAACGGGTACTTTGATTAGTAAGAAAAGGCTTTTGCAGCTGGCAAAAGCACTTCAAGCAAAGGACTCTATGCTAATACTTGATGAGGCCTTTATGGAATTTACACCAGATTACCCCGAAAACAGCATGCTGGATCAAATAGAAAAATTTGAGAATTTAATTATTGTAAAAGCGGCCACCAAGTTTTTTGGCATGCCGGGGATTCGGTTAGGCTATGCAATAAGCCATAATTTAGGTCTAATAAATAGAATTAAAGAAAGCATGGAGCCATGGAATGTCAACACAGCGGCTGTAATTGCAGGCTGTACCGTATTGAAGGATTTGAATTATATATCTGACTCTCGGTTATGGATTGCCTTAGAAAGAGAATATATGTTCAAAGCGCTAAATAATATCCAGGATATAAAGATATATCCATCTGCAGCAAACTTTCATTTGATAAAGCTTCTTCGGTATGATATGGATGCCTGGAAGCTGAAGGAGAGACTGTTGGAGAAGAATATTTTGATCAGAACACCGGAAGGCTTTGAGGGTCTAAATGGTCAGTTTGTAAGACTTGCGGTGAAGGATCGAGATAGTAATAAGATTATATTTGAAGAGATAGAAGAAATAGTAAATAAAGTTTAAAAATATATTGCATATCGTTTTACCCCATGCTATAATTAGTCCGTAAGAGCGATTTAACAACTATAACTTTACCTGATATTTATTGGGAATAAAAGATTATGAAGTTGAATCCTTAATAAATAACAGGAGGTATGTCAAATGTCAGATAAGAATTTAACATGTAAAGATTGCGGAGCAACTTTTGTATTTACAGAAGGCGAGCAAGAGTTCTACAAAGAAAAAGGTTTTGAAAACGAACCACAAAGATGCCCAGATTGCAGAAGAGCAAGAAAAGCTCAAAACAATCGTGGCGGAAACTTCAGCAGAGATAGAAGATAATTTATGTTGAAATAAGACCCATTGAGTTTAACTCAATGGGTCTTTTGTTGTGCGCTCAACATGGGCTCAATCTAACTTATAGTGTGTATAAAAAAGGAGATTTTCTTGGCAAACATTTAACATAGGAAAACCTGATATTATCATAGACTTTTAATATGTATATTTTGGAAAATGATTAATAGGAGTGTGATTAAATGGCTGTGGAACGAAAACAAAAGGAAAACCCCAAAAACGTCCTACCGAAGTCAGGTCTGCAAAAGAAGGAGCTTTTAAAGCGAAAGACTCCTTTTTCTAATACCTTTGTAAACCCCAATGGAACCTTTAGCACGGAAGTATCTAGTACACCGATAAACTATAAAAACAAAAGTGGAAACTGGCGAAGTGTTGACAATAGGCTTCTAGCAAAATCCGAAGGCGGTTATGATTATGAAAATGCAGCCAATGCTTTTCGTGCCAAATTTGCTCATAACAATTTCGATGGAAGACTTGTACGAATCGAGCTAGATTTAGATCAGTGGATTGCTTTACACCAACTGATCGTTTTACACAAACAGGTACCGTTAAGGACAATAGCATATTCTATAAAGGCATAAGAACGGGAGTGGATCTGGAGTATATCGTCGATGGGGATAGTGTCAAGGAGAGGATTATAATAAATAGTCCGGGCAGCAATGTTTTTAGATTTGAGCTATCCTATCAAGGTGTTCGATTAGTGAAGGACGGGGAGGGCATTATCTGGGTTGTAGATGCTAATACGGGCAGTAGATTGATGCATTTCCAAAAGGCTTACGCAGAGGACTCAAATGAACAAATAACTCAAAATATTAGTACTGATATAGCAATGGAAGCAGGTAAAGAAATATTAGTTCTGACTGTTGATAATGCTTGGATAGCAAGCGCAGCATTCCCAGTTGTAATCGACCCAACACTTGTTGTGAGTATAGAATTAGCAGATCCAAGTAACATTCAAGATGCTTATATAGCTGGGGGGTATCCTAATAATTCATATTACACCAACAATTATTTGCATGTAGGTTACCTGGCGGGATATAATTTCATTCGTTCACTCATTAAGTTTATTGATCTGCCTAGTCTTCCACTGGGAGCCAAAATCACCAGCGCTTCATTAAATATGTTAGTGGTACAACTGTGGATGTCTTTGCCATAACCAATCCATGGGATGTAACACAGACCAACTGGGCAAATCAACCGCAGACTGGTAGTGCGGTATTGACTGGCTTTAGTGCAACACCAAATACACTTTGGGAAATGAATATGACCTCCGTGG
>MGOS01000081.1:11862-15174 GCA_001797185.1 Clostridiales bacterium GWB2_37_7 | reverse complement strand
CCCAAGATCAGCTTCTATTCTGCCAATGAACCCATATATACCAAGCCTAAACTGGTCATAAACTATGAAATTGATGCTTTAGGCATGGATCCTTATTTTACCTTCCATGATAACGTAAACGTCCACAATGGCAACCTGGTGCTTTCTGATGTAGATGTAGAGCTGCCAGGTCGAGGTATACCAATAAATGTGACACGAGTATATAATTTGAGATCTGATGCAACAACTGTTTTGGGATATAGATGGAGACTTGATGTTTTTAGGCAGTTAAGATTTACAAATACAGATATGGTTTATTACACGGATGCGGATGGTTCTACAATGACCTTTACAAAAGGTCCTGATGGCAATTATCGTTCCCCAGTTGGATTACAGGACAACTTATACTATGAGAATGGCGTATTTTTCATTGAAGAAAAATCTGGATTACGACATTACTTTAATTCCACTGGTAAGTTGGATCGCGTAACTGACACGAATAATAACAGTACTGTTATCTCTTATCTGGCTGATGGCAATATAGACAAAATAACAGATGTTACAGGGCGTCAGGTGACATTTGCCTACAGTGGAGGCAAATTGACTTCTATTACGGGCAGTAGTATAGCAACAGTAGAATACACATACACAGGAAACAATCTGACAGGCATGAAGAAAAAGGATGCATCAGGAAATATTCTGACGGAAGAGCTCTATGGATATGACGTTTGGAACAACCTAGTTACAATCACGGATGCCCTTGGCAATATAACAAATCTAACTTATTCTTATACCGATGACCTAGGCAGACGAGTATTTAAGGTTGAACAAAGGCTAACCATTGATAACGTTTTGGAAAACCTTGCAACAACATATACCTATGTGGCGGGTGTAAATGGAATGACCACTACAGTAACGAATCCAGCAAATAGAATCACAGAGTATACGACCAATAAAATGGGTAATTTAGAGCAAGTTATTGAAGATAAAGGCGATCTCAATATCACTACAAGATATAAATGGGATGAGCAGCAAAACCTTGTAGAATCCATTGAACCCAAAGGAGAAGCATTGCTTGATCCTGACAGCTATAGGACAGTAATGGACTATAATGAGATTGGAGATATTAAAAGAGTTGTTAATCCTTGGAATGATAGCACCATCTATGACTATGACCTTGAAAGTGAACCAAAAGAAGTAGTCGATTTTGGGAAAAAGCCGAACATCAACAACTATGATAAAAATACTAGAAACCTTCTTTCTGCATCGGATCCTCTTTTTTCTACCAATGTGATGCAATATGATGCATATGGAAATATCATTAGCCAGACAAATCCCATAGGTATTGGTGACAACAGAGTTATCAACTCAGGCTTTGAGACCTGGAGTGTAGTGGCGCCTCCGGGAAGTGGATACATGCCTACAGGTTGGACTGTCCATGCGTTAGGCGGAAGTATACATGATGATGTGACAGAAAAGGTGAACGGAGACCATTCTGTAAGATTGGAGTCGCCAGGAGACCGCGCAGATCAAGTCACCGCAATACTAAGTGATTTTATAGAAGTAAAGGAATTAGTTAGATATAACGTTAGCTGGTATGTAAAAACATCGAATGTTCAACCGGAATATGGCAATGCTACCGCTGATGTACATTGGTATGAGGATGATGTACCAGAAGCTTGGATGGCTTCTCAGGTCAGTTCAATTAATACGGCTCCAACAAAAGGTACTACAGATACCTTTATTAGAAAGGGCACTCAAGTTAGCTCACCTGATGGTGCACGATATGCAAGGATTGCACTTGGAGTAGCAGGAGGTCCAAATAATAGCCCCGCCACTGCATGGTTTGATAATGTGCAGTTTGAGATGGGCTCTGTAATAAATCAATATAATCTAGTGTATAATGCGGATTTTGAATTGGATATGGACGAAAACAATTTCCCTGATGGCTGGAATGGAGCCAATCTGACATCACTGGATGTATTGGATACAACAGAAACACGAAATGGACAGGGACGTTCACTAAAAATTGTAGGCAGTACTGCTACTAAGAGCTTTAGCCAAGAAATAAGCTTTTCGGGAACAGTCAACACCCCAATACGCTTGTCTGGCTGGTCAAAAGCAACAGGTTGGTCAGTATCAGGTGGAACCTATAGAATGAAGCTTGAATTCTATAACAATACAACCTTGATTGGCTTCCATACTGTTGATTTTCCTAAAATAGATACCAACTGGCACCTGGTGGATGAGATTGTTTATGCAAATAACGACTTTACAATGGTAAAGGTATACGGTGCATATGAAAATCAGACTGGTACTGCTTGGTTTGATGATTTTGTAGTAAGACTTGCAGAAGCGCCAAATGCCATAATGAGTGCCTATAACATCACCCAAAACGGAAATTTCGAAGTAGAAGACGGTCAAACTGATTGGCCAGATGAGTGGGTAGCATTTCATCAGGCAACTCAGGACACTTATGATATTACACGGGTTAAAACCAATGAAGCAGTGGAAGCCTATAGTGGAGACTTTATGATCAGGATTGCCAATGTTCCAGGCTGGGCAACTGTCGATAATAGAATCAAAGAACCCATAAAGGAAGGTAAGACGTATACAGCCAGTGCCGTCATAAAGACAAACAATGTAACGGGAAGCGGTGCCGTATTGAAATTCAATATTTTGAATAGTGCCGGTGAATATCTGAATCAGAAGTTATCAGAAGTCATAACAGATACTCAGGACTGGACCAGAGTAGTTGTTACTCTTTCGGAAGCAGAAGCAATAGCGATTCATGAAGATGCCAAGCGATTTAGAATCGCAGTAGGGACCATAGGCGCTACCAGCGGCGAAATGTACTTTGATGCTGTCAGAGTGGTGGAAGGGGATATCACCAGCAAATACACCTACGACACAAATGGCAACTATATTACAGCAGTACGTGACCAACTGGGAAATAGCATTACTATGGTAAATGACAACAGAGGAAATGCAACGCAAGTAACCGATGCAAAGAACAATGTCACCAATTATATTTATGATAAGCTTGATAATATGAGACAGGTTGAAAATTCTAGAGGGCTTATAACTGCTTATTTTTATGATAGGGAGGGCAATATAACACAAATCGACAACCACCAAAGAACCGGTCCTACTATCTCTGCATACCTCAATACTGCAATAGCTATTCAGTACAATGAACAGCTGCAGCCTAAACGCATTATTGACGGAAATTGGCGGGCAACTGATTTTGAATACAACAGGAAAAAGCTGCTTAAGGATGTCAAGCAGCCAAATGGCAAGCAGATACACTATCAGTATGATACAAACGATAGA
>MGOS01000081.1:6162-11833 GCA_001797185.1 Clostridiales bacterium GWB2_37_7 | reverse complement strand
AACCTCCTTTGATTATGATAGCCTGAACCGTGCAACTATGGTAACCTTCACTGCTGTTTTTAATGTAACAGACAATATAATACAGTATACCTACAATCCAAACAGCAAGCTTGTTAGCAACGAATATTCCAAGCTGCCTACAGCCTCACAGAAAGTAATCTATGAATTTGACCAGGCAGACAACAACATGATTATAACAGGTCCTAATGAGACATCCGCTGAATTCATGTATGATGAGGAATCAAGGCTTAAGAAATCAGATATTAGAATCAAGGATGTTATGAAATATAATACCTATAACGATTATGACACGGCAGGGCGTATCGTACGTATGAGAACAGAAAACAAATCAGGTGCGCCGGTGCTTGACTGGAGCTATTTCTATGATGCCAACAGCAATCGAATTAAGGATGTAAATAATATCACAAAAAAACGGATAGAATATAGCTACGACACAATTAATCAATTGACTGAAGAAAGATATTACGACACCTTGACAATCGAGACGACAAGTAAGCGTATCACCTACTCATACGACCTTCTTGGAAACCGTATTCAAAAGAGTGTGATTACCGGAACAACGGCTACAACAAATTACTCCTATAATGCTGCCAATGAAATCACCAATGTAAATGGCACTCCTCAGTATACCCATGACTTTAATGGCAACATGACTGGTGCCTATGGCTATACCTACACCTACAACGCAGAAAACCAGCTGATAAGAATTGACTTAAGTGGTGCTTTGGTAGCGCAGTATGAGTATGATAATAGTGGACTGAGAACAAGGAAGATTACTCCTGCACGTACAGAGCGCTACTACTATGATAACGGCGAACTGGCTTATGTGACAGAAGAAAATGAAGGGGCTTCGCAAAATAAGCTTAAGTATTTCTTCACTCGTGATACCTTAGGTAATTTGATGCATATGATTGACTATACTGCAGCGACACCTAAGACTTACTGCTATATTTTAGATGTGCATGGTAATGTAGTGGCATTAGCGAATGAATTAGGTAATCGTGTAGTAAACTATGAGTATGATGCTTGGGGCAATCTGACTAATACACCAGAGACAGTTACAACAGGTAATGGCGAATACCTTCGTAATGCAAATCCTTTTCGATATAGTAGTTATCAGTTTGATCCAGAAAGTGGTCTATATTATCTAAAGGCTAGATATTATTCTGCTATATTGGGTAGGTTTTTGACAAGAGACATAAATACAGAGATTAATCTGTACGCATATTGTGGTAACGACCCAGTAAACAAAGTTGATCCATCTGGATATATAAGTTTTGGAAAAAAATGGTGGAATAAGGTTAGTTTTGTTGCATTAGTTATTGATTTATTAATAATTGCTGTTCCAGCCCTTTGGGCGGTTGGTGCAGCTTTTAAAGCAAAATTAGCCGCTAAAAAGCTGGCATCAGCTGCTGGGAAAAAGGCTATGGAACAAGTGAAAAACAGATCCAGAAAAGTCATTATCGATATGTTTGTGAAAACGCAGAAAGATTTAGCAAAACGTGGTGCACCACAGCTTGGCAAGGCTATTTCGGGATTTGCAGGTGCTATTGTTGAGGGCTTTTTTACAGTCTTAGGTAGCTCACCAGGGGAGATTGTTGCAAATCTACTTGATAGATTAGATGGAAAGAAAGATGGATATATTTTTCTATAGATATGAGAAGTGGAATCATTGGCAAAGAACTCACTTAATCAATGTGCATAAGAAATTTGCTAGATAATTACCTTTATATCAAGGAGCTACGCATACGCCCCTAAAATCGCCCACAGGCGGTTTAGGGGCTATTTTACATAGACAAGAATTAATCCCGAGATTTACTGGCGTAATTTTTTCAACTATACCACTGTAATGCTAGTTATTCATGCTATGTAAGAAAGGAAACAATAAAATTTTATATGCACTTTATTCTGTTAACAAAGTGCATATTATGAGACTTGATTAACATTTTACATCATAAGGCAATAATTAATTTGTACATGGGATACCTTCAGAAAGGAAAATAATTTATTTAGTAAGTATTCTTTATGGAAGAAAAAGAGAAAGTAAACTAACACCTGACCTAGTTAGATACTCATTCGAGCCTATGACATTAAATCATGGACGATGTCAAAGCGATGATAAGAGACCTCGTAGAGATACACTAAGGGGAATGTTGGAAAGTGACTTATAGAAGAGCTTTCCTATGAGAAGATGGAGGTCAAATTTTGGATTAGTTAATGATCTATTTTGACGGAAAGATTCTGAGAGAGAGCTGGCTGTTTAAAATTGCTGCATAATTATTTACATTTATTATTTATTAACACTTCAAATATAAGGATGCTACCTTGTGAATAAATAGAACTAAAGGATAAATCCCTTAGTCCTGAATATAAAAATTTACTTCATTTTGGAATAAACACAAGTTGAAAAGTTATCCATTAAAGTGATACTTACTCACTACAATTTTATGTGTTTCAATACTTAGTAATTGTTTTATACAATCGGGCTTACATTGTATAGTTTAGAATCATCGCGATGAATCCTACAAATGCTAATATATAAATCATTGATTTAATAAGATTTAATAGTTTTGATATTTCAGGTTCTATATCATATATTTTTTTGTTTTTATTGAGGTTTAATATCTTTTCAAATTTTATTAAATTCTTAGCTATATACATCAAAATACCGATAATTATAACACCAATAATAATTCTCCATATTTCCATCTTATTCACCTCGCATATAAATTATTTTCGTTCACCTTTTTCAGGGATAATATAAAGGATAACCTAGATTTGCATTCTATATACAAAGACTCCGAATGAGAGACTAATGGGGTCAGGCTTAAATATAAACTTTATATAGATATAATTAATTCATGTGGTAAGCTGAAGTACTTCTTCACTCGTGATACCTTAGGTCGCTTAATGCACATGATTGATTATACTGCAGTAACACCGAAGACCTACTGTTACATCTTAGATGTGCACGGAAATGTCGTAGCATTGGCGGATGAATTAGGTAATCGTGTAGTAAACTATGAGTACGATGCTTGGGGTAACCTGACTAATACACCTTCCGTTATAGCAGCTATCAGTTTGATCCTGAGAGTGGATTGTATTATCTTAAGGCAAGGTATTATACTGCTACTTTGGGTAGGTTTTTGACTAGAGATACATTGTTTGAATTAAAGAATAACTCGATAAATATAAATCAGTATGTTTATTGTGAGAATAATTCATTACTTTATATTGATCCGAAAGGACAATACGCTCAATTTATTCTATGGATAGCAGGCAGAGTTATATGGTTTCTAGTTTGGTATGCAATAGATTATGGTCACCCTCGTGGCTGGAATTGGAAACATTTTGGCTTGGGCTTAGGAAAAACGCTTATCCAGGCCGCAATTGAAGCAGGCGTCGGGGCATTGTTTAAAGGAAGCACTATTGTTGTAACTAGAATTGCGCAAGCATTAAAAGGAAAGAGAGCTTTAACTGCAGTTGGCTTTATGTCCAACCTAAAAAGTAAAGCAACACTTGAACTCATGGCCAAGATTATAAGTAATATAAAATAGTTTTCCAATCAGTTACGAACAAGGAATTTTATTTGCTTGTTCGTAACTGCATATTTTTAGGAGAAGAGGTACTATATGTTTAATTTTTTTGTACAAAAACCTTTAATAACTGGATTGATTGGCATATTTATTACTATAAGTGCAGTTTTTATGTTTGGGCTTTTCTCAAATACCATATTAAATACTATAGTGTTGCTATTTGGAATAATAGGTTTAACTTTATTTCTTTTTTCGATATCCTATAATAATTTCAGAACATTTAAAAGCGCTTTTTTTTTCTCGTTCCTAGCAAGCTGGCTTCCATATTTAGTACTTACAATGATTCCGTTGTACTTCGGGAAAGTTATAGATAGTACAACTAGGAGTATATTCCATGCACTTATTGT
Organism: Clostridiales bacterium GWB2_37_7; assembly: GCA_001797185.1. Lineage (GTDB taxonomy): Bacteria > Bacillota > Clostridia > Lutisporales > Lutisporaceae > GWB2-37-7. The sequence goes on along the minus strand of MGOS01000081.1, from coordinate 7,869 downwards.
ATTATTTTTACTAAAGGGTGCAGTGTTTAATCCAAGATTTAATCGTTTATATAAAAAAAGTGGTAGATAATTTAGAATGTTATAGAGTAGAGTAAGTGCTTGGGAAACCTCCGAAAGAGTAACCCCATAATAAATATACAAAAGGGAATACTATCTATACAGTAATATGTAAGTGAATTCTGTAATTAGATATCCTCTTGCTATTTTAAGAAGGAGGAATTGTTTCAGGTGAGTTACGAGGTTATTTCATTATCTATAATGGCAATTCTTATAATAATTATAGTAATACTTTTGATTATCAAACTTTCAGGTAGATTAGTAAGTTTTGAGGATTATTGGAAAAGAGCAACATGGCTTGGTTTATTAGGTCAACTTGATAGATCAATACTAATTGCAGAAAAGACATTGCAACTGAAAGGTATTAGTGAGAAACAAAACGCAATGTGTTTACTCCTAATTGGAGATATGCTTTACAGGAAATTAGAATACTTAGAAGCCATAAGATACTTTGATCAAGGATTACAGACTGCATTGCAATATGATATCTTTTATACAGAAGTTTATAAAGATATTATTCAATGTTATTTAATTACTGATAATAAAAATAAAGCAATAGAGCTATATAATAATCTGTTAGCAAGACAAGACTTTGATAAGAATTTTAAAAAGTTAGAAAAAATTAAGCTTTAAAATATTTGAAGCATTTTGCAGAGAGTAAGTGCCACGCAGAGAGTAAGTGCCACGCACCGCACTTTCGCACATGTTTAGGTAAATATTTACAGTTAATACACCTTCTGATAAGATAAATCAGGAGGTGTATTATTTTGGGAAAGCCGTGGAGAGAAGAATATTATGGTGGTATATATCATGTTATTGCAAGAGGCAATAATATGGCGTACATATTCAAAGAAAGCTTTGATAAAGGGTATTTCATAAAGCTTTTAAAGGAAAGTATGGAAGGTATAAGATTTAGAATATACGGCTATGTGCTTATGTATAACCACGAAGACAAAGTGATGTTTAGAATGTCTTGTATTAGTACGAAAGAAGACACACAAAACGTCCCTTTGTTTTCATAAAAGAAAGAAGCCTGCATACCCAACAATGCAGACTTCTTCATATATGTATAACCATGATTTACAAATTTGGCGGGAGTATGTGGGAATCGAACCCACCCGCGAGGCTACCAACCCCGTATACTAGTTTTGAAGACTAGAGGACACACCAGCACCCATCTACCCCCATAAGCTCCCGAATAGTAAAGTATTAACTTAAACATATTATAGCATACAGTTTTTTGTAATACAAATGTAAAATTTACATAATATTATTGTAATATTGTTCTTAGCATAAAAAAAACCGAAAATCAACTTAAAAAGCTGTTTCGGCTGACATTCGGTTCTTTTATTGATATCTATTGTTCTTCATGCTGGTTACCATTTCTGCCTTCATCTGATTGATGATTCTACGTACCATTTCACCGCCAACCTTGCCACAATCCTTCGCTGTGAAGCTGCCTTTATCAGGGGTTGAAAAATCTATTCCTAAATCAGTTGCCACCTGTATTTTAAAATCCTCCAAGGCGTTGCTAGCTTCTGGTACAAGTATTCTGGCGCGGGCTTTGCTTCTGCTTACGCCTTTTATTGTTTTATATGCTATTTCATTATTTCTATTCACATAAAACACCACCTTTCAATATTAGTATTC
>MGOS01000081.1:0-6150 GCA_001797185.1 Clostridiales bacterium GWB2_37_7 | reverse complement strand
TTATAAAGCAAATAGAATGGTTTTAAAGAGTTTAAATGAAAAAATATATTATTAAGGGTAATGTAATGATACAAAGCAATGTTGTTATGAATACACCTACAGATGCAAAGGTAGGGTTAACGTCAAATTCATTTGCAAAAATTGCATTTGTAGCGGCAGAAGGCATAGCTGCCATTATCGTGCATATAGAAACAACGATATCGTTAAAGTTTAATAGCTTCAATAGCAATGCTGTCACCATAGGAATGAACAAAAGCTTGATAAAGGAAGTCCAATAAATCTTCCAATCACTAAATAAAGCTTTTATTTTGAGGTTTGCAATCAATGCACCGATCAAAAGCATAGATAGAGGAGTTGTTATCCTACCTGTTAGATCTAAGGCGGACAATATTGGCGCAGGTATGGATACCTGAAGCAGAAAGAGTACAATTCCTAATAAAGATGAAATTGTTCCTATGTTGGTTAAGCTTTTAAAATTTATTTTTTCCTTGCTATTATATAATAGAATACCGTAAGTCCACATCATTACCGAAAAAATCAAGTTAACGATGGAGGTATAAAAAACACCTATTTCACCATACAATGCCCTTGCCACGGGATAGCCCATGAAACCTACATTGGCAAATACTATAAGTGAAATATATACATTTGCAGTGTTTTTCTCAAATTTAAACAATGAGGAACTGATCATACCAAATCCTATAATGACAATATATGAAACAGCGGTAACTAAGAATATGCTGAGCATATTGGGCAATATTTCGCTGCTATAAGCAATTGAGGAGGCAGAAAGGACCATTGCTGGCATCCCGATTCTGATTAACAATGTAGACATTGATTTTTCTACGTTTTCATTTATAATACCTTGCTTCTTTGCTATCACCCCAATAAACATGATAATAAACAGTATAAATATTTGATTTGCTGCTTCCATAAATATTCACCTCTTATTATAGCTATCGCATCGACACAACTAGAATTTTTAAATAAATATAACATATATTTAAGTAGACGCTTAGCAGTAGTATATCATATGTTTTATTAACCGATGTGAAAAGTTGTACTTTTCAAAATTATGCAAAATTTAAGAATGCAGGTGATTGAATGAGCGATAAATATATTGAAAAGTTTTATGATGATATATTGTGCAAGGATATAAAAATTCTGAATGAAATGCTTGCATCACTTAGTAGTTCCTATAGACTGCTGGTTGGGGCAGCAGAGGAATTCAATAGAATCTCATTGGTACATAGGCATGAGGCAGAGGATGCAATTGATAGAGCAGATGAGTTGGGAGATATTATTGATGATGTAGAGAGAGAATTAAAAAAGCTAACGAAGCTATATCTACGTGAGCTGGTGTGGAAAATCGAGATACAGCAGCTTTACAATATCAAGCTTTCCACAGAAGATAGCTCGAAGACAATCATGGGTGAGCTTATTGAGGATATTATAGATAAGAAATGAAATAAGGTAGCAATATTGCGGTTTGATACAGGGGTTAGACCCTGAGCCGTGAAAGGTCCCTGTATCAGACCGCTTATCAATACTAATTTTTACTTAGCAAAATGACTTTTTAAGACTCTCTACAGCTACAGCCAATGCAGCCTCAATATCTCCAGTGCCTCCGCCTTGAGCAGCCTTAGGACTGCCGCCGCCCTTTCCATTTAACATGGGTAAAATACCTTTGAGTGCGATATTCATATCAACAGCAATGTTCTCAGAGCGTGTAAATATCAATTGGCAGCTTTGATTTCTGCTGGCCAATAAGGCGATATAGGAGGGATTTGATATAATGGCTTGTGAAATAAGCTTAACATCGCTGAATTCTCTGTTGTCAAACACCTTGGTTATTATCTTTGCATTGCCTATTTCAAAAGCTTGCTGTAGCAGCTGCTGAACATCATAATTTACAACTTCGCTGCGAAGCTCACTAACTTGTTTTTGTAGGTTTTTGTAGTCCTCGGTATATTTATTAAAGGCATTTTCTATATCATTTTCAGGTGCAGACAAGTGTGCGCTAAGCTTGTTTATTACATAATTCTTATAAATATAGTCTTTTAGGGCTCTATTTCCACATACAAATTCAAATTTATAGCTGCTTTTTAGTTTTTCGAATTTCTTGATTTTTATGATGCCAACTTCTCCAGTGCTTCTTGTATGAGTGCCGCCGCATGGTGAGCAGTCGCAGTCTTCTATATTGATTATTCTTATATTGCTGTCTACCTTAGGCTGCTTACGTAGAGGTAAAGCAGCAAGTGTATCCTTATCAACTATTTCAGCTGTCACTGGGGTATTTTTATATATTATGCTATTGGCTAATTCTTCGATTTGCTCAGCCATAGCGGGATCAAAGCGCTCTATGTCTATTTCAATAGTGGAGCTTTCTTTTCCAATATGAAAGCTGCTGGTCTCACCATTGTATAGCTTGTAGAAGCATGCTGAAAGGATGTGCTGGCCAGTGTGCTGCTGCATATTGTCAAATCTTACCTTCCCGTTGATATGGCAGTTGGCAGAACCTATCTGCAGCTTATTCTGAGTAATATGCAAGGTGCTTCCCTGTTGTTCCGTTACATACAATATTTGTTCGTCATTAATTGTACCATTATCAGAAGGTTGACCCCCGCTTTCGGGATAAAAATAGGTTTTATCAAGAATTAAAGCAAATTTATCCTCATAGGGTGTTACCTCAATAATATTTGCATGAAAATCAAAGACATAGGAATCTGAATAATATAGTTTTTGTGTATTCATAATAACCTCCATTTTATAGAATAATAATTATTTTACCATTATTTTGATTCACATATCAAATATTGCGGCGATATGTTTAGTCTCAAGATTTTGCATTCAGTTCAAAGACAAAACTAATTAATAAAAACATATAAAATATTGTCAAGTTATTTACAAGATACATAGTATATATTGTAAATATATAGCTTGCTTAAGCAAAATGAAGGAGGCGTAGACAATGCAACTAAACGAAACAATTATCATCCCTATCATTATATCTATTGTTGAGCTGGCAAAGAGCTTGGGTCTGCCAAAAAAGCTATCAGCTTTGTTGGCTGTGGTGTTAGGCATCGCCATTGGAATATTCTATTTAAATCCATTGGATATTAAGCTAGGCATATTTGAAGGAACGGTATTAGGACTCAGTGCTGCTGGTCTTTACTCAGGGACAAAAAATGCTTTTCAACAAATCATTACAAGTAGGAACGCTAAAGTGTAGAAATTAATAACGTAGTGGTAATTTTACAATAGCCCCTTATTGGGGCTTTACATAATTTTGAAATTAAAATAATATATAAATGTCAATAGTATTAAATATCTGTAAAGTTGCAAACTAATACAATAGAGTTTTATAAGACATTTGTTTTTATAAACTGATTTGACATTTAACATATCAAAAAAATATAATTTTGAGGATAGAAATTCAGCAAGATAATGCCAGTATAGTATCAACCTTCTATGCGCAAATTATTATTAGGAGGTGTATATAATGGGACACACAATGAGACATGAAACGCCCAGAAGGCAGACTGGATCAGGCTTTATTGGCTTTACCATTAGATTTGTTGTTGCAGCTTTGGTTTTATGGGTAACTTCATATTTGGTTGCAGGCTTCAATATAAGAGGCGGAATCGTTTCACTTTTGATTGCCGCCTTGGTAATATCAGCTGCAGATTACCTGGTAGAAAAACTATTTAAAATTGATGCCTCTCCTTTTGGAAATGGTATAAAAGGGTTTTTGGTATCCATTGTAATCATATACTTTGCTCAATATTTTGTTCCCGGAATGGAAGTTTCATGGTTGGGAGCCTTAGTGGGAGCCTTAGTAATAGGTCTTATAGATGCTATACTACCAACTAGAACAATGTAAGCAGACAGCGGCGAAAGCCGCTGTTTTAATTTGACTTCATATCATTGACAAAAAAGTATAAATGATAAATAATAAATGTTATATTAACACCTTACATAAATGTATTGATATGGTTTACTACATTGGAGGGATTATTTTTGAAGCTTACAGTATTGGGCAATTATGGCCCCTATCCAAAGGCAGGCTGTGCATGCTCAGGTTTTCTGTTGACCTTCAACAGAACTAGAATTCTAATTGATTGTGGAAGTGGAGTTATAGGGAAGTTGCTGCAGCACATAGATATAGAAGAGCTAGATGCTGTTATTTTATCGCATTTGCACAGTGATCACGCCAGTGACATACTAACATTAGGTTACGCAGTGGACATAAAAATTAAAAAACAGCATATGAAAAACCCTCTAAAGGTATATTTACCCGGGGAGCCTACAGATGAATTTGAGAGAATAAAAGGAAAGCAGAACTTTGAAGTAATAAAAATAGATGAGAGCCTGATTTTGGAAATAAAGGATTTAAAAATTACTTTCAAAGGTATGTCACACGGATATCAAAATTTTGCTATTTGCATCGTAAAAGGTAATAAAAAGTTTGTTTATTCTGGTGATACGATGCCAAATGACGCATTGATTGATTTTGCAAAGGATGCAGATTTATTCCTGTGTGAAGCAGGTATGTTGGAGCGAGACGAAAAGTGTATGAGAGCAATGCATCTTACAGCAAAGGAAGCGGGTGAAATTGCTGAAAAAGCAGGAGTGAAAAGATTGTTGCTTACACATTTTTTGCCTGATATCAAGGTAGAGCATTATATTAACGAAGCGGCTTCCGTTTATAATGGAATTATGGAAATAGCTGGTGAGAGTAAAACTTATTTTATTTAGCACTAAAGGAAGGATTTTACAGTTTTTATATAGAATTAGTCTGGATATATCCAGACTTTTTTTTATGGATGTGATTGGATGAATCGTTTGAACTCTTCAAAGTATACGATATTTACTTGTGCCAGTGCATTTTTCGTTGGCAGTGTTTTAGCTGCTTGGGGTGTTATAAGCATATACACAATGCTACCTGTATTTGTGCTAGCTTGCTTTTTGTTTTTTATGAATTGGAGAAATAAGTCTCACATTATTCTACCGATTTTAGTTGTGCTTATGTTGTTTGGCGCATTTGAATATAATCATGCTGATTCCAAACAAAGCAGCCTATTGCAATTTTCAGGAAAAACTGTGACTTTAGAAGGGGTAGCTGCAGAAGACCCAATACCCACAGAATACGGTGCGAAGCTCTTAATTAAGGATGTATACTATATTGATTACAATAAAACGTACAAATGCTCTGAGAAGGTGCTGTTATATATCGGAAAAGAGGATAATGTTCAGTTTGGCGATCAGATCAAGCTGTTGGCAGAGATAGAACCAGTTGCCAAGCTTCGTAATTTTGGAGATTTCAATTTTGAAAAATATTATGCGAGCAAAAATATATATATGAAAGCTCAAGCGAAGGAAATTACTAGGCTGGCATCCAACAAAGGTGGGTTGATTGCGACTCCGCTGCATAGTTTTAACCAAAAGATAAAGGATACAATATTTACGGCTCTACCTCAAAAAGAAGCTGCATTACTTTACGGGATATTGACAGGCAGCAAAAGTGAAATTGACCAGGATGTAAAGCAGGTATTTTCATTGACTGGTTTGGCTCACATTTTATCTGTATCTGGTCTGCATATCGGATTCTTGGTACTGCTGCTTACGTATTTATTTAAGCCATTTAAGCTTAATAAGCAGCTTCATAGTGTAGCTGTATTTATAATTGTACTTTTATACATCGTGCTTATAGGGGCTCCTGTGCCTGCAGTTAGAGCGATGTTGATGCTTGCAGTTATGCTAGGCGGGACAGTCCTGGGTAAAGAATATAATTTAATTGCATCTGCATCTTTTGCGGCACTATTGATGCTAGTTTACAATCCACTTTTGATACATGACCCCAGCTTTATTATCTCTTTTGCTAGTATATATTCCATAGGCTTTTTCCACCAACCCATAAACAATGCTTTGAGCTTTCTGCCCTTTTGGATTAGAAGCAGCTTAGCCTTATCCATTGCTGTTTGGATAGGTATTACACCTGTATTGATTTATTATTTCAACTATATTTCCTTTATCAATATCCTACTTAATGTATTCGCGGTGCCTCTGGTGTTTTTGATTGTACTGACAGGCTTTGCGGCAGTAACGATAGGAATAGTACTGCCCCCCATAGGCTTGTTTATTTTTGCA
>MGOS01000080.1:7104-7482 GCA_001797185.1 Clostridiales bacterium GWB2_37_7 | reverse complement strand
AAATTTTATTGGATATAGCCATAGGTATCGTGTATCATGCCTATGGCTTTTTTGTACCCTTAAGCCTTAGGTGATAATAATACCTATGGCTTTTTTTATACTCAGAACTGACATAATTACAAAACATGAAGGAGAGTGAGAAACCTTGAAAAGTTTAAAGTTACTTTGGAAATCTATGAAGGGAAACAGACTTTTATATTTGGGAGCAATTATAAGTATTGGTATTGCCACTATGTTTTCATTTTTTTCGCCCTTGGTAATACGTCTAACTGTTGATTCTATTATTGGTGGCAGCAAACTAAATGCTCCTGCCTTTGTGATAAGAATGATTGCAGCTGTAGGCGGCACCAGTGTATTAGTTCAGAATCTTTGGATTTG
>MGOS01000080.1:1569-7084 GCA_001797185.1 Clostridiales bacterium GWB2_37_7 | reverse complement strand
TAGCTGTTATAAACGGTGTATTTACATTTTTGAAAGGTAGATGGACTGCTGTGGCTGCAGAGAATACCGCGAAAAATATCAGGAATAGCTTATATGACCATCTACAGCATGTACCCTATGACTACCATGTAAAAGCTGAAACAGGTGATTTGATACAGCGCTGCACTTCGGATGTTGAAACTGTTAGAGCTTTTATGGCAGTGCAGTTTGTTGAAATAGGTAGAGCTTTGTTTATGTTGACTATGGCACTGATCGTAATGCTGTCTTTGGATGTAAGAATGACCTTGATATCCATGTTAGTAGTACCAATCATTTTTGCATTTGCTATTGTATTTTTTATGAGAGTAAAAAAGGTATTCAAAGCTTCTGACGAAGCAGAGGGAAGATTATCTACAGTGCTCCAGGAAAATCTTACAGGGGTTAGAGTAGTTAGAGCCTTTGCAAGGCAGGACTATGAAATGGATAAATTTGATGTTAAAAATGTAGAGTATAGGGATTTGACCTACAATCTAATCAGATTGCTGGCAGGCTATTGGTCTGTTTCTGACTTGCTAAGTATGCTGCAAATTGGAACAGTGTTGGTGTATGGTTCATATTTGGCTTCTACTGGAAGTATTACATTAGGGACCTTGATAGTCTTTATAACTTATGAAAGCATGCTGTTATGGCCAATTAGACAGATGGGAAGAATATTGACGGACTTAGGTAAAACTATAGTTTCATTAAAGAGAATTGAAGAAATACTTTATCTGCCTATTGAAGAAGCATTGGAAAATGAGTTTAAGCCTAATATTAAAGGAGAGATAGAATTCAAAAATGTAACCTTTGCCTATGAAGAGTCAAAACCAATATTAAAAAATGTTTCATTTAAGGTTAAAGCAGGTCAAACAGTTGCAATATTAGGTCAGACAGGATCAGGTAAAACAAGCTTGGTACACCTGCTGCCAAGGCTGTATGACTTTCAAGGCGGTTCAATTACCATAGATGGTATTGATATAAGAAATATTGAAAAGAAATGGTTGAGAAAGAACATCGGTATCGTGTTGCAGGAGCCGTTTTTATACTCCAAAACAATTTTGGAAAACATCGGTTTGGCAAAGAACAATTTTTTGGAGGATGAGGTATTTGCTGCAGCGCAGACAGCATCTGTGCATAGTGTTATACAAGAATTTGAAAAGGGCTATGAAACCGTTGTTGGAGAGAGAGGGGTAACACTTTCGGGTGGTCAAAAACAAAGAGTTGCAATAGCAAGAACCTTGATTATTGAGAGTCCTGTATTGATATTTGATGACTCTCTAAGTGCAGTGGATACAGAAACAGATACATCCATAAGAAAGGCGTTGAAGCAGAGAAGCAAAGCTGCTACTACATTCATAATTTCACATAGAATTACAACACTTTCAGAAGCTGATTTCATAGTAGTAATTGATGAGGGTGAAGTAGCGCAGATAGGAACTCATCAAGAATTAATTAGTGAGGCGGGTCTATACAAAAGAATCTGGTCAATTCAAAACGCAATCGAGGATGAAGCACAGGAAATACTTGAAAAAAGTGTATCTTAATAAATTGATATAGAAAAGAGTTGATAATATGACGATAAATCAGGAGCAGGAGTACAGCAAAAAATTCGATTTAGGTCTTTGGGTAAAGCTGCTTAAATATACGGTTCCATATAAGAAGCTGATGATAAAGCTGGGTTTTGTAATGATCTGCGTAGCTGGAATAGATGTAATATTTCCGTTAATGACTAAATATGCAATTGACCATTTTGCTGTTACTCAATCTCTGGAAGGACTTAAATATTTTGCTATGGGCTATGCCGCTTTGATTGTGGTGCAGGCAGTAAACGTATATTTACTCATAGCCATTGCAGGAAAAATAGATATGGGAATATGCTATGATATCAGGAAGCATGGCTTCAATAAGTTGCAGGAGCTATCCTTCTCTTACTATGACAAAACAGCTGTTGGCTGGCTGATGGCTAGAATGACCTCAGACACTTCCAGGTTAGCAGATACCATAGCTTGGGGCATGGTAGACTTTGTTTGGGGTATAACTATGATGATAGGAATCGCAGGCGTAATGTTGGTAATCAATTGGAAGCTTGCTCTTCTGAGTCTAGCGGTTATGCCCATAGTAGCACTTCTCAGCCTATATTTTCAGCAAAAAATATTAAAAGCTTATAGATGTGTAAGAAAAACAAACTCCAAGATTACTGGAGCCTTCAATGAAGGCATTACCGGTGCAAAAACTACAAAAACCTTAGTGCGGGAAGAAAAGAATCTTGATGAATTCAAGCAGTTGACAAATGAAATGTACTCTTCTTCAGTGCAAGCAGCTATATTTTCATCCATTTACCTTCCGCTTGTATTGACATTAGGAAGCATAGGAACAGCTGTGGCTCTTTGGTTTGGTGGAAAGGGAGTATTACTACAGACTTTAAGCTATGGAACCCTGGTATTATTTGTTCAATATACAATACAGTTTTTTGAGCCCGTAAGAGAGCTGGCAAGAATATTTGCTGAGCTGCAATCAGCGCAAGCCTCTGCAGAGAGAATACTCTCCATGGTAGAGACAGAGCCGGAGATTACGGATTCTCAAGAGGTTATAGATAAATATGGTAAACCCTCAAGTTCTCAAAAGGAAATCTGGCATCCAATAATAGGCAATATTTCATTTAATAATGTCAGCTTTGCATATAAAGATGGTGAGCAGGTTTTGGAGGACTTCAATTTGGAGGTAAAAGCAGGTGAGACAATTGCCTTGGTTGGTGAAACCGGATCAGGCAAAAGTACAATTGTTAATTTAGCTTGTCGCTTCTACGAGCCTACATCGGGGCAAGTACTGATAGACGGAATAGATTATACAAAAATGCCCATAGCATGGCTGCAATCTAATCTAGGTTATGTTCTGCAAACGCCTCATTTGTTCAGCGGGACTATCAAGGATAATATAAAATATGGCAAGCTTGATGCCACTGATGAAGAAATTATTTATGCTGCCAAGCTTGTAAATGCCCATGAGTTTATAAATAAGCTGGAAAATGACTATGATAGTGAAGTAGGTGAAGGCGGAAACAGGCTATCTACTGGCGAAAAACAGTTGATCTCCTTCGCAAGAGCAATATTGGCAAATCCTCGTATATTTGTATTAGACGAAGCAACCTCCTCTATTGACACTGAGACAGAACACATCATACAGGAAGCGATACACACAGTGCTAGCAGGTAGAACCAGTTTTATCATAGCACACAGACTGTCCACTATAAGATCTGCTGATAGGATTTTGGTTATAAGAAATGGCAAGATAACAGAGCAAGGCAGTCATAGACAGCTCATGAAGCAAAAAGAATATTACTATAGACTTTATACCAATCAGTTTATGGAAGAGCAAGAATTACAGTTGTTAAAAGCATAAAAAAAAGTAATTAAATTAAAAGTATTGACATATATTAATATATGAAATATAATAAATGCATAGTAAAATACTAGGAATTAAAAGCAATGAATGGAAAGTGTAGGCTTTTAAGTATTTCTTCAGAGAGAGATTGTCTAGGCTGTGAGCAATCTTAGAGATATTAGCCGAAAGTGCATCCAGGAGCTTGTTAGCTGAAGCTGCTAGACAGTGATAGGCTAAAACGGTTGCACCCGTTACAGTGCAGGGATATGATAGTATCCTTTGAGCATAAGTGAGAGTGGAACCGCAGCTATAACTGCCTCTTTGTATGATGAGTCATGCAAAGAGGTTTTTTGTTTTCTAAAATAAAGGGGGAGAGAGTATGAAATATATTAGTGAAGATATCAAAGCTGTATTTGAGAGAGATCCGGCAGCTAAGAGCATTTGGGAGGTACTTCTTTGTTATCCCGGTCTTCATGCCATCTTAAATCATAGACTTGCACACTTTTTATATAAGCACAAAATATTTTTATTATCCAGGATAATATCTCAGATATCCAGATTTTTTACAGGGATTGAAATCCATCCCGGTGCAGTGATAGGTAGGAGATTCTTCATTGACCATGGTATGGGAATTGTTATTGGTGAGACAACTGAAATTGGTGATGATGTAACGATGTACCAAGGCGCAACCTTGGGAGGTACTGGCAAGGACAAGGGAAAAAGACATCCAACCGTTGGCAACAATGTCACAATTGGTGCAGGAGCAAAGGTGCTAGGTCCTATAACAATCGGTGACAACACCAAAATTGGTGCAGGAGCAGTTGTTCTTAAGAACTTGTCATCAAATATAACCGCTGTAGGAATACCAGCACAGGAAACAAAAAGAATATCTGTAAGCAATACCATTTTGGGTAAAGCACAATGTTCTCAAGGAGATACATCTGAAGTAGAAAAGATTGTTACGGATATCCAAGGAAAAGTTATGCAAAGGTTAAATTAATGTTAAATATCAGTAAAAGGCTCTGAAATAAGGGTCTTTTCTTTTATTGTTTATTGATAAAGTTGGTAAAAAATATTAACATTACTATAGGGAATAATATTTAATATATGTATATAGATATGTCGTGAAAAAGAATTATCATTACAAAATCAGTTGAAGCGTCTGATTTCGTATTATCAAATATGTACTTTTCACGACATATGAATTGCGGAAAATGTTTCGCACTATTTGAAATCAATGTAAAATGTTTAGTGCGAAACATATAGATAGAACTACAATTAATTATGGAGGGATTAAAATTAATAAAGATTTCAAAATTCATAAAAACGGAGAATTGGTGTATTTTACAATACCTTCCTTTGATAAAACTGAAATGGTTAAACACTGTTTTACTACACGGCAGGGGGGAATAAGCCGAGGCATCTATTATAGCTTAAATACATCTTTAACAAAAAATGATGAGAGAGAACATGTTCTTGTAAACTTAAATAGGGTTTGCAGTGTAATTGGGATTGACTACAAAAATCTAGTTTTCTCAAATCAGGTTCATGGTGATGAAATAAGAGTAGTAATAGAAGCCGATAAAGGAAAAGGCATCACAAGGGAATCAGACATCGTTAATATTGATGCACTTATAACGAATGTAGTAGGCATTCCTATGATTACCTACTATGCAGATTGCGTGCCTGTATTTATACTGGATCCTATAAAAAAAGCGGTAGGACTGGTTCATTCTGGCTGGAAGGGTACGACCCAAAAGATTGCAGTTAAAACTATAGAAAAGATGAGACAGACATATGGTACAAGACCTCAGGATTGTTTGATAGGTATAGGACCCAGCATAGAAATGCAGTGTTTTGAGATTAAGGAAGATACAGCTTTACTGTTCAAGAAAAGCTTCAGCAACCGGAAAGCGTTTATGAAGCAAAAAGACGAAGAACACTATATTGTTGATTTATGGTTGTCAGTTAAGCTGATGCTCATTGAGCTTGGGGTATTGGAGGAAAATATATCAATCAGTGGTTTTTGTACATGCTGCAATGAAGACTTATTCTTCTCCCACAGAAGGGATAAAGGTAACACAGGAAGCCTATCTGCAATAATAGAATTACGATA
>MGOS01000080.1:1338-1480 GCA_001797185.1 Clostridiales bacterium GWB2_37_7 | reverse complement strand
CGAAGGTGGTGAAGCAATCTTTTTTACAGATGTAAATACAGGATGGATTGTTGGCGATGGAAGGATCAGAAAAACCACCAATGGTGGAATGAATTGGATTACACAATTGGATACAACGATCTTCTTAAGGGATGTATTTTTT
>MGOS01000080.1:0-1308 GCA_001797185.1 Clostridiales bacterium GWB2_37_7 | reverse complement strand
TTTTATGGAATAATATTTAAAACAACAGATGGTGGGGCAAATTGGATAACTCAATTCACTGATAGTATTCCCAATACTTATTTAAATAGTATTTGCTTTACTGATTCAAATAATGGAATTGTCGTTGGTAGTAGCCGAAATAGTGAAGTCAACGACAACGAAATCTTAATACTTCGAACAACAAATGGAGGTAATACTTGGGCTAAGCAATTTACTGAGATAAAAGGATTAGGCCAATGGCTGACTAGTGCCTGTTTTCCAACTGCAAATAATGGCTTTGTAGTTGGAGGTGGATTTCCATTGGGGGGAAATAGAGGACCAATAATTCTTCGGACTACAGATGGCGGAAATAACTGGTTTAGCCAAATAAAAGATGTTCATCATGATCTTTATGGAATTTCTTTTGCAAATGAAAATATTGGTACAGCTGTTGGTAAGTACGGAACAATTGTAAGAACAACAGATGGTGGTAACAATTGGATTAGTCAACTAAGTGGAACGCATTTTCATCTCACAGATGTATGTTTTATCAATGTAAATGTTGGTACTGCTGTTGGTTCGGGTTGGTCCGACGAAGGCCGCATAATCCTTCGAACAACTAATGGCGGAAATAATTGGATTACTCAACTAAAGGATAATATTGGCTATACTAATACTGACGTATTTTTGATCGATGCAAATACAGGTTGGGTTGTGGGTGGAAATAAAATCCTTAAGACGTCAGATGGTGGTGAAAATTGGACTACTACTACAATAAATTCGACCTATGGGCTTAATGGTGTATATTTTACGGATGCCAATACAGGTACGGTAGTCGGTTTTGAGGGAACAATCCTTCGGACAACAAATGGGGGGGGATGCTGGGTTGAGCAGACAAGTGGAACAACTTATCATCTAAATTCAGTTTTTTTCACATCAGCAAACGTAGGTTGGATTGTTGGTTGGGATTGGACGCCATCTGAAGCAACTGAAGATGGTGTACTTCTTCATACTACTGATGGAGGTAATAACTGGACGACAAAATTCAGAAAAGAGGGCATGAGGTTCACTTCCCTATTTTTTACTTCGTCAACAACAGGATGGATTGTGGGTGGTGATTGGGGGACTCAGCCTGGAGGAATCCTCTATACAACAGATGGAGGGAATAATTGGACTGAACAAACAAGTGGCACTACGAAGTACTTGAATTCAGTTTATTTCACTTCGCCAACAACCGGCTGGATTGTAGGTATTTACGGGATTATACTAAAAACCACAAACGGCGGTGTAACCTTCGTTCAAGAAGAACATATTGACGTAATACCTACT
>MGOS01000079.1 GCA_001797185.1 Clostridiales bacterium GWB2_37_7 | reverse complement strand
AATCTCAGCGAAAATTTGTATTTCATCAAGCCCCGACCGATCTGCGAACTCAGTGAAAGCTTTTTCTATCGTTTCATTCGACTCTAATTTTCTCACAATCATTTCAAATTCTCTTACGATATGCGAATCCACATCATATTGTATCAATAGATCTGTAATTGCACTTCTCATTGCTGTCTCAAAGGATTTACCTGCATACAAGGAGGAGGAAAGGGATTGCAATGCGTCCTTAAATTGCAGCTTAAGCTCTGTTTTTCTTTTTTCAATTATTTGCTTTGTTCTTATTCTAGGATAGAAGATTGAAAGTGGAGTAAGAAGCAGCGCTAGAATAAAACTTCTGTAAAAAGTAAATCCGATCAAAAATAGTGTCGCTGTTGCAATAAATAGCGACACGGCATACTCCATAGGCTTCATTTTATAGGTGCTATAATCTATGGTATCACGTACATCATGCTGAACATTACTTACATTTATTAGTGCTCTTTTTATCCATGCTGTATAAATACTCAGCTTTCCATAAGCAACTGCAATTGCTACTATTGCAAAAGCCCCGATCATTAACAACACAATACCCGTTACGTCCATTTATCTCTCACCTCAAATCTCTTGCTTATAGCCAGCCATTTTTAGCTTTTGTATATTTTGAAGTCTATTTCCCGTAGTGCACAAGCTGCCAACTACTATTTCAGTGCAGCCACTTTGCTCCTCTTCAAACACGTATAGAGGGTTTAAACAAATTCTTCCTTTTTCATACCCGGTTATCTCACTTATTTCCATTATTTTTCTCGACTTATCTCTTACCCTCGAAACATGAATCATGATATCTATAGCAGAAGCTATTTGCTTTTGAATAGCTTCTAAAGGGAGCACGGCACCACTCAGCACCATGGTCTCCAACCTGCTAAGCATATCAAGATTTGAATTTGCATGTCCCGTGGAAATAGAGCCGTCATGCCCGGTATTCATCGCCTGCAGCATGTCCAAAGCCTCTGCCCCTCTTACTTCACCTACTATAATTCTTTCTGGTCTCATTCTTAAAGAGGCCCTTATTAAATCCCTTATGGTAATCTCACCCTTGCCCTCAGTATTGGCATTTCTGGTTTCAAGCTTTACAATATTTTCTATATTATCTATCTGCAGTTCTGCAGAGTCTTCTATGGTTATAATACGCTCCCAAGCTGGTATGGCCTGAGCTAAAACATTTAACATAGTTGTCTTGCCAGAGCCTGTCCCTCCACAAATAAAAACATTGTATTTTGCTTTAATTAGGACATCCATAAACTCAGCTGCTTCCCTGGTTATAGTACCCCAATCAATTAATTTTTGCATTGTCAAGCTTTTGTTCCCGAACTTTCTGATGGTAAGTATGGGACCATTTAAGGCTATGGGCGGCAGTACCACACTGACTCTGGACCCATCCGCAAGCCTTGCATCCACAATGGGTGAAGCTTCATTAACCGTCCTATTTACTTTTGATACAATTGACTGTATTACATCTTCCAGCTTGTTTCTACTCTCAAAGCTAGCGTCAATTTTTGACACTCGCCCTTCAATTTCAATAAAAATATCCCCTGGTCCATTTATCATTATTTCCGAAATATCCCCATTATCTAACAAAGGCTGCAATATATCCAACCTACGCAATGAGTTGAATATTACTTCTATAATTTCTTTTTTCTCCATTGGTTTAAGATAGCTTCTTGAAGAATAATCAAATACCAACTCGGTAATAATTCCAAAAACATCCTCATCCTTCATCTCTTGATTAAAATCAAGACTTTCACGAACCATTTTTTTTATTTCATCTACCATTAAGCTATTATTTGCATCTGCCATCACGATTCACCTTCATAGAAAAATAATCTTCCAACATATCATACAACTGTTTAAAATAGATCATTTCCAAAAAATAAGCACCATGACTTATATCAGTATTACTTATATAGGGTATCTCCATTTGTGCATAACATTGACTAGCTTCTACGTATTTAGATTCATTCACGGCTTCACATTTGTTGACTATCTTAATTAGCTTGCTTATAATATCAACTTCTAGTAAATCGTTGATTTTGGGGACTTGTTTTAGGAACTCTTCCTGTTTTGCATAGTTAAAGCTATTATTGCAAAGAACATTTACTATTGCATCACAATGCTTAAAAACCCCCAAAATCATATCACTGATTGAACTATCCATGTCCAATATAATCACATCATAACCGCTCTGTTTTCTTAAAAAGTCAGTCAGCAGCCCCATATCCTCCATGCTTATGTCCTTATACTCTAAAATATTGCTCTCACGATTCATAAAATGGATGTTTGTATTCACATCAACTGCTTTGATGGTATTTAGCTTTAGCTGCAAATTAGGAAGTCTATTTTTTATCAGGTGCAGCAAAAATATCAATCCCCTAACAGACTCATTTCTCTCAAAAAAATATAATGAGGAAAAGGCTTCAAATGACAAAAACAATACCTTTTGAGTATGCATTGCATATTGATGTGCTAGATTATATGCAATTGTACTTTTTCCTGCCCCGCCTGCTGGAGAGTACACACAGATTAACTTGCTTTCATTCATGCACTTTACAATATTAGGATTACTACAAGAAAATTTATCAGCTTCCTCCAACAGCAGTTTTGCAATTTGATCTGCTTTTTGAAATTTATATATAGCTGCAATATTGTTCTCTAGTACCATTTCTGTTAGGGTCATTACACTCTTAATATTCTCGATGTTTATTTGCTCACTTAGAAGTTTTTGATCGATCAAAAGCATATCTGTATTGTTATAATGCTGAAGGTATTCCTGGAGTGCATTTCTCTGTGTAAAGCATGTAACTTCAAAAGCTTGTCCATGCTCCACCTGCAGGTATTGTGCTAATGCTTTGATATAGCTTTGATTTGTATCAGCAACAATCAACCGAATCATATTTCCATTCACCTCACACTTAAAATAAGGTAACTGCAATAGTTCCCAGGGCGATAGGTATTGTAAAGTGCATCTTTCCATCATTGTTCATGTTGAGTTGATAGTAGGGTAAGATGCTCATATTGAGTAAGCAGCTTTTCAGGTAAATATATAAGTTTTTGAATCTAGAAATAAAATTCTTATTAGCTAACATAATTGCCAGAGCCACAACCGACCCAAATAGGAAGCTAAAGGCAATACTTAACAAAACATTTCTCATTCCTATCAGCGCTCCTATTGAACACAACAGCTTAATATCTCCTGCCCCTAGCATATTCAATATGTAAAGTGGCATTAATATGACAAAAGGTGTTATTAACCCCAATAAGCTAAAAATAATCTCAGTTTGGCTGCCCAAGTATGCATGATAAAGAATGCCTGCAGCTGCAAAGATAAAGTTCGCTTCATTTTTCACCTTATAGCAACGCACATCCGTAGTTACAGCCAAAGTCAATTGAGTTAGAATTAATAGCATTTTTATGTTATCAATATTCATATATATCACCAAAATATTATTATTTGTAATTATTTATGACATTTATGGTTATTATATCATTTGTTGTATTAAAATGGAATACTTTTGTTGAAATTTAAATTTTTCAAGGTAAATACCGAATCAAAAATAAAATTCCGTCCATATGCCAATAAAATAGCTATGAAAGGGACAAAAATAAAAAAGAAAGTCGTATAAATACGACTTTCCTCATTAGTAAAAAGAATTACTTTATTTCTACTGTTGCGCCTACTTCTGCAAGTTTTGCTTTTACAGCTTCTGCATCTGCCATGCTGATAGCTTCTTTAACAGGCTTAGGAGCATTATCTACTAGCTCTTTTGCTTCTTTTAAGCCAAGACCAGTTAATTCTCTAACAACCTTAATAACCTTTATCTTGTCAGTACCTGCTGCTGCAAGAATTACGTCGAACTCAGTCTTTTCTTCTACTGGAGCTGCTGCTACTGCTGCCCCTGCTGCTACTGGAGCTGCTGCTGTTACGCCGAATTCCTCTTCGATTGCCTTTACCAATTCTGCTAACTCAAGAACTGTCATGCCTTTTATTTCTTCAATAAACTTTAAAGTTTTTTCACTTGCCATTTTTTTGTTACCTCCTATAATTTCAATTAATTAAGCTTGCGCTTCTTTTTTTTCTCTAATTTGATCCAATGAGTATGCAAGGTTTCTGATAGAACCTTGTAATGCACCAAGTAACATTGAAAGCAATATTTCCTTGGATGGTAAATCTCCTAAAGCCTTCATTTGAGACGCATCCATAATCTTACCTTCTACTACACCAGCCTTAACCGATATTGTAGTCTTTGGATGTTCCTTTATGAATTGGTTTAGTACCTTTGCAGGAGCCACTACATCACCATATCCAAAAGCTATAGCAACAGGACCCTGTAGTTGTTCATGGATTGCATCCAATCCGATTTCACCAGTAGCTCTTTTAAACAATGTATTTTTATATACCTTGTAATCCACTCCGGCATCTCTGAATTTTTTTCTTAATTCAGTTACATCTTCAACGTTTATACCTTTATAATCAACAAGTACAAAGGAACTAGCTTTTTCCAGCTTTTCTTTTGCCTCATTAACTACAACCGCTTTAACATCATGATTCTTTGCCATTCTTACACCTCCTCATATGAAACCTTTCGTTTCATCATCTACAAGAATATTCTCTAACTCCGTTGTTCCTTCAAGGCCTTTTGCATACAAAAGGCCTCTCCGTAGACATAGAGAGGCCGTGTTTTATTTATTAGATAAAACCTCGGTAGGGAATTTACATGCCTTATGCAATACCTACTGTCTACGGTATATATTCTATTTTACTCTATGTTATTTTAACAGCTGTACCAGCAGTTGTCAATATAACAATATTAGTCAGTTACACGCGCTGGGTTAATCTTAACTGATGGGCCCATTGTGCTTGTAACCACAACGTTCTTCAAATAAGTACCCTTTGCTGCCGATGGCTTTGCCTTAACAACTGCCTCCATAAGAGTCTTGAAGTTGTCAGCAAGCTTTTCAGTACCGAATGATACCTTACCAATAGCAACGTGTATGATAGCTGTTTTGTCAACTCTGTATTCAACCTTACCAGCTTTAATTTCCTTAATAGCTCGATCTAAGTCAAATGTAACTGTACCGGACTTAGGATTTGGCATTAAGCCCTTAGGTCCAAGCACTTTACCAAGTCTACCAACAACACCCATCATGTCAGGTGTAGCTACTATTACATCGTAGTCGAACCAGTTTTCGCTTTGAATCTTAGTAACTAGCTCTTCTGCTCCTACAAAGTCTGCACCAGCTGCTTCAGCTTCCTTAGCCTTATCACCCTTAGCAAATACCAACACCCTTAATGTTTTACCGGTACCATGAGGAAGTACAACAACTCCTCTAACCTGTTGGTCAGCGTGTCTTGGATCAACACCAAGTCTAGCGTGAACTTCAACAGATTCATCAAACTTTGCTTTAGCAGTCTTTTGAACTAAATCCAAAGCTTCGTTTACATCATAAAGCTTCAATACATCAATAAGCTTTGCGCTTTCTTGATAATTCTTTCCTCTAAACATTTAATTTACCTCCTTGTGGTAATAGCGGAATTATCCTCCCACATATTTAGACTATTCTTCTACAGTTACACCCATGCTTCTTGCAGTACCCGCTACCATGCTCATAGCAGCTTCTACGCTTGCAGCGTTTAGGTCAGGCATCTTTAACTCAGCGATTTCTCTGATCTTTGCCTTTGAAATTTTTCCAACCTTTGTTTTGTTTGGTACACCTGAACCGCTTTCAATACCAATTGCTTTCTTTATAAGTACTGATGCCGGTGGTGTTTTTAGAATAAATGAAAATGATCTATCCTGATAAACAGTTATCACTGCAGGAATTATTAAACCCGCTTGCTTTGCTGTTTTCTCATTGAACTCTTTGCAGAATCCCATGATGTTTACACCGTGTTGACCCAAAGCTGGACCGATTGGTGGTGCTGGTGTTGCTTTTCCAGCATTAATTTGTAGCTTAACCATTGCCATTACCTTTTTTGCCATAATTACACCTCCTCTCAAGATTGCTACACCAATGTGTATGATAAATTAGAACTTTTCTATTTGTGTGAATTCCAGTTCAACAGGAGTTTCCCTACCGAACATGGAAACTAGCACTTTTACTTTTTGTTTGTCATTATTAATTTCTTGAATAACCCCAATAAAGTTTTCAAAAGGTCCAGAAACAACCTTTACATTGTCACCTAGTATTGCATCTAGTTTGACAGTGTTCTTTTCAACGCCTAGGGCTTTTACTTCTGCATCAGTTAGAGGTACAGGCTTGGACCCAGGTCCTACAAAACCGGTTACTCCTCTGGTATTTCTAACTACATACCAGGATTCATCAGTCATTAGCATTTTTACAAGAACATAGCCCGGAAAAATCTTTTTCTGGGTAACCTTCTTCTTGCCATTTTTGATTTCAACCTGCTCTTCCATCGGAACGCTTACTTCAAATATAACATCTTGCATGTGTCTATTTTCAACAAGCTTTTCAATGTTGGCCTTTACCTTATTTTCATATCCTGAATAGGTATGAGCGACATACCATCTGCCTCTTTCTTCCATAGATGTATTAACCTTAGTTTGTTGTCTAAGGCTTTTCCTCCTTTTTCTTTGGTTGCGGATGCTCATTCAATTGCTGAATAAGCAGTATTGCCTTTGACACTACAAACTATATTCTGCCCAAAACAAGCTGTGTAATTTTACCAAATGTAAAGTCAGCTACTGCCAATAACGCACCAACTAAAATAATAGAAGTTACAACAACCTCTGTATGCTGGATTAACTCTTTTCTGCTAGGCCAAGATACCTTTTTGATTTCTGACTTAGTCTCTCTGTAAAATTTACGGATATCAATCTTTCTTGTGATTCCAGCCATTTTATACACTTCCTTTACAGGCTATTTTGTTTCTTTATGTGCTGTCTGCTTTCTGCAGAATCTGCAGTACTTGTTCATTTCCAATCTTTCTGGATTGTTCTTCTTATTCTTCATAGAATTGTAATTTCTTTGCTTGCATTCACCGCATGCAAGAGTTATTTTTACTCTCATCATCTACACCTCCCGCCGGTAGAGTTCATTTATATAAAAATACATGGTTATCGCAGTATAATTACAGTATAAGGCTACTTTATAAAATCTATCATAATTTTACTTTGGTGTCAATAATTAATTGCCGCTTGACATGATGTAGCCTTTGTTGCAGACGCAAAATCAGTATTTTTATAACAAGATTTACTGAAAGTATTTTGCACTTGCTGCAAAATACTACCCAAGGCGTTTCAACGAGGCAAGATGATTAAGGCCTACCTCTTTTTGCTGAAATCTGACACGCCACTTATTGAAGTATGGGACATTTTTTGCCTCGTTATTAATATTGCCTGTTGCAGAGATTTTAATACTTTATAAAGGACTAGGTGAAACATAATCCCTTAGGGATTATGTTCTTCCTAGTCCTTTAAGGAATTTATCTTCTAGAAAGATTTTTGAT
>MGOS01000078.1:10146-17354 GCA_001797185.1 Clostridiales bacterium GWB2_37_7 | reverse complement strand
TCGGGAGTCTCCAATTTTCTCCTTATTAAAGTGAGGTTTACCATGATTGATTCGGTAAAACCTTCCCTTGGGCCCCGTAGAACCTTTTCCGTTTCAGGTTCATTGATTGTCCTGGTTTGCCATCCTTTTGAGCTTATAATCAGTGCCTCCGATGAACCATGCAATAAAAGTACTGTATCGCCACGGATAATTGCTTTGGTAAGTTTGTCAACATCTGATGTATTTTCTATGTTGTTTGAGATGATCACTTGGTTTTGAAGACTGCCAATGATATCATCGGAGCTATTGAGCATCGTATTTTGCACAATAGGCTGTATCACATTTTCATTCAGTATTTCACTGTTTACCATTCCGTCAATAAACACAATACAGCATTTTATTTCAGGCTGCTGTTGATTTTCAAAAGACCGTATAATGAGCGTATCATCATCTTTGAAGATATCCTTAAACAGCAAAATATTCGAGTTAATTAATTTGCTCAAAGCTTGATTTTCTGACTTTATTTGCTGTTTTATATTAATAGATTCCTTCTCTCTTTTTCTCTTAAAAACCATCATCTCCCCCGGATTGAGTAATTTTTCTTGCTTTACATTATGCTGTGTAATTTGCATATAACCTATACTCTATTTATGAGTATTTGCTGTTATGCACCAGTAATTTGCACAGCGGAATTAACATTCTTAAATTTTCTTTCATAAGCTACAGCTCTCATGAGTGACTTCCTCCATTCCTGTTTAATCATTTATACATCAAACATAAAAAAGAGTCTATAACAATAGCTTTTCTTGCTTCATCCAATGTGCTGTATTTTACCAGCGGATTAGGCATTCCGTTTATAATCTGAGTATTTGGTCTGACCGAATCGGATGATATGCTTACAACATTATCTTTTACAGTTACGCAATTCGGATTGAGGAATATAACTGTGTAGAAATCAACAGGCACATAGGTAAATCCTTCAATAATAGTCGGAGCCACACCCAAGCTTTGAGGTGCTGTCATTCCGATTGCTTTGCTGCTATATGCGGCGTAGGAGTCTTTACCGATGAACAGGTTGGCTTGCATTGTACCGTTATTAATGTGGATCTCTTTATTTTTACCTTCCCATTTTACAGTAAATCCAAGAGCTTCTGATGTGCTTCTGACCGGAACCATGATTTTGTCATTAATGACAACAATTCCATGATTTTTAAGGTCAACATCCTTATCATTGATTTTGAGTGTGTACTGAACTGTTTGAGCTTCCTTCTTCGCAATAACAGCAGGTTTCGGAGCTATGAGCGCGTTGTGTGTCTCTGCAGCGTATGCAGGTATTGTTAGTGTCATAATAGTTGCATCACATAAACAACTGATAAGTACTTTTTTCATTTTATAACAGTCCTTTCTTTGTTGAATTATTTTGAAGTTCAACTTCTATACAATAAACAAATGAATAGGGGAAAATATTGCAATGTTTATAATTTATTATAGGATTTTTACTTCTTGCCATACATAAATTTCGTCTTTTCTATAGATTGTAATAAAAAGCTGAAATAAAAAAGCATCTCTTAATTGATATAATTAAAAGATGCTATATAAATTTCTATCATTGGTCAGGATGTTGAGGCAAAGGTGCTTTATTCATCCTTTAGGCCAAAATTCGCCACCAGAACCACACTCTCCATATGGGTGGTGTGTCCCAGTTAGCATATGACAAACACTTCTCAATAACCCTCTAAGCGTCGTGCTTGGTACCTACTCTCAAATCCTATTTAAATACTTTCATTCTGTCTTCCAATGGCAGATATTGTTTGTCATTCGGTTTAGCTACCGGTGCACCGAAGGGCATTTGTGCAATTAGCTTCCAATTTGAAGGAACATCCCATTCTTTTTGCACTTCACTATCAATTATAGGATTATAGTGATGCAGCGATGCTCCCAACCCCTCTGCTTCAAGCTCAGTCCAGATAATATACTGAAGCATACCTGAAGCTTGATGTGACCAAATCGGGAAGTTTTCCTGATAAAGCGGGAATTGCTGCTGCAAACCTTCGATTATACTCTGATCTTCAAAATAGAGTATTGTTCCATAACCATTGCGCAGTGCATTGATCTTTTGTTCTGTCATACGGAATACATGCTCAGAAACCATTTTTCTTAGTATTTCCAACGTAATATCCCACAGCTTAGCATGGTGCTGCCCCAATAACACAATCACTCTACCGCTTTGTGAATTCATTGCAGTAGGTGTGTGCTTGACAGCATTCTGGATGATATCAAGTATTTTCCCTTCTGAAATGCCTATATCCTTACCTACCCCATATATTGTACGTCTATCCTGTACTGCTGAACGAAAATCTTTACTCATAATAACCCTCCTATTTATTTAAAAATTAATGTATTCTTCTGCATTAAAAGCCCTCATACACTACGAACTCGCCTACTGGCTTTCTGTATCCACGCATTCTTCTTTTATTAGTATCTTCTTTTCCCATAACAATTATTAAAACCGGTTCAAGATGATCAGGTATGTTGAACAGTTCCTTTACCTTAACAGGTTCAAAACCAACCATGGGACAGGTATCCCACCCCATATCCTTTGCAATGAGCATAAACATCATAGCGGAAAGGGAAGCGTTTCTGATTGCTTCATCACGCTGAAATTCAATTCCGCGTCCCTCATAGAGTCCATAAATATCCTGTATTTGCTTTTGATATTCATAGTCATTAAGAATACCTAAATGCAAAAATCCAGAATAAATTTTATCGGCATTTTTATAAACTTCTTTGTCTCCCAGTACGATGATTACTGCTGATGCAGTATGTATCTTATATTGATTAGATGCTGCTTTTCTAAATTCTTCTTTTTTGTCTTTATCTGTTACAACCAGATAATTAGCATGTTGAAGATTAAAGCAAGAAGGTGCGAGTCTTAACCTGTCGAAGATGATATCAAAGTCTTCTTTCGGAATTATAACATCCTCAATGAAATTATTTGCTGAACGTCTTGTCTCAATAATTGTTTTTAAATCATTCATTTTTACTCCTTTCTCGCATTTCTTTTAGTAATAAACTTACTTTATGTTACTATATTACAATAATATACTTACTTTTGTCAAGCACTTGTGTTAAAATAGTAGTAGGAGTTGATGAATTATGGTGAATCACGAATTATGTCCAAAATATGAAAAAGCCATTAAATTGCTGGGAAAAAAATGGACCGGTCTTATTATATATACTTTATTGAACGGTCCGAAAAGATTTTCAGATATATCCGAAAGTATAACTAGTGTAAGCGCAAAGGTTCTTATAGAACGTTTTAGAGAGCTCGAAGAAGAAGGTATTATTGTTCGTAATGTTTATCCCGAAATCCCAGTCCGTATAGAATATGAGTTAACAGAAAAGGGTAAAAGCTTCGAGCCAGTTTTGGAAGAGATTAAAAAGTGGGCAGAAAAATGGGTGGAATTATAGCTTTCAAAAGGAACAAGGGGACAGGTACCTTTCCCTTTATTCTTTCTGAGCAGATAGTCGGAACTATATATGGTGCAAATACAGAACTTAAGAACTTATATTAAAATAACCAAACCCTCTATTGCTTAATTGCAACAGAGGGCTTAAACATTCTTCTACACACTCCAACTAATAAATATAACCTACGTATGCCCACAGCTAAACTGCATTGATTTCAATAAGCTCATATTTCATTGTTCCCAATCCGATTTTTTCTGCATGTTGAAGAGATTTTCTGCCTTTTTCAAAAAGCTTTTCTCCGCTATTTTTCTGAACCAAGTCCAGGCGTGCTGTATCTAAGGCAACTGGATCCTTTCCGGCGAGAATGCCAATATTAGCTGCAATTGGCTTCATATGCGTACCAGCACAGTCACACTCCTTAGTGATATTGTGAACGAAAGTAATGTATATGATTTCCTTATCTTTTGCAGCTCCATAGGCATACTCTGATAGCTTCTCCATAAAATGTGATCCTCCCCAAGTATTTTCAATTGCACCTTGAGGACAAACAGCAATACACCCTGCACAGCCAATGCATTTGCTTTCATCAATAACAGCAGTGTCTGGTGTTTGGATAGCACCATAGTTGCATTTATTCACACAAATACCGCAGGATATGCATTTCTCAGCATCTATCACAGGGGATATTCCGGAGTGCTGTTCCAGCTTCCCACCTCTGGCAGCAAAGCCCATAGCAAGCTGCTTTAGCGCACCACCGAATCCCGCTTCTACATGGCCTTTAAAATGGCTCATAACAATAAACTGCTTGTACTTTCCATATCCCTTGCCTATTTTGCATTTATGTATGTACTCTTTGTTGATTTCTATTTCATCATACTCTGTTCCAATATCTCCGTCTGCTATTATAATTGGTATCTGTGTGAAGCCGTGAGATTTTGCTGTCTCAATATGCTTCTCTGTAGTAGTCCTTGATCCTCTATATAAAACATTTGTTTCTATATATAACGGAGATACGACCTTTTCTTTCAGATAATTCATGGTTTCATCATAGCATCTTGCCGGAATAAACGTCTTATTTCATTTCTCACCAAAATGAACCTTAATAGGCATTTCCTTTTCAAACCTATGCCCGATTTCTGATACTATTCTTTTCAGTAGTTCCAAGGCATCTTTTCCAAGCTGTCCATAATTAGACTCTGAATTTCTGATTAAGTATACCTTACTCAAATTTTGCACCTTCCTTTTACACAGACTCTTTATAATTTATTTTTTTAATATGTGATTATGATAGTTTAACCTTCTTAGATTTAGGTATCAAAGCTATTACGCGTATGATTCAAAAATAAAATTTTATCGTAAACAATAACCGCCAAAGCCACAGCCTCACGATAGATTACATTTTCTGATTAGCATATTATTTCTTTAGCCTTTTCTCTTTCTCAGTCACTGACTGGTCATAGCTGTCAATTTTGTAATCCAGGCGTTCTAACGTTTTCTTCATTTCTTCCAACTTTTCTTCAATAGCTTACGCTGCTCAATCAAAAGTTCTTTTCTCGCTGCAATAGCTTCATCACCCTTTTGAAACAGGGTAACATATTCAATCAGCACTTCAATCGGTAGACCTGCATTACGCATACATTTGATAAATTCAATCCATTTGCAGTCCTCTTCTGAGTAATCTCTTATTCCGCTTTTATTGCGATTTACACAGGGAAGCAGTCCAATGCGTTCATAATAGCGCAGCGTATCTTGTGAAAGACCAAATTTCTTGCTTACTTCGGCAATTGTCATGTGGTTTCACCTCCTGACATTAATTTTATCCAGCCAAATAGATATGCTTGCTTTCGCAGAATCTACGGCAGAACCGTAAATGGCAAGTCCCTTTAAAACGCTTGCTTTAGGACATAGCTTCATAATATCTTTTTCACTATGACCTAATCCGCTTCCTTCATGAGTACAAAACGGAACAATGGTTTTTCCTGAAAAATCATATTGTCCCAGGAACGTAAACACCGGCATCGGCATCGTTCCCCACCAGTTGGGATAGCCCAGGAATATCACATCATAAGAGTCCATGTTTTCCACTTGATTGGTAAGTTCTGGTCTGGCATCGCCATGTAATTCATTTTGAGCTGCTTTCGCTGTTTCTGAATAATCCTTAGAATAAGGCTTAACTGCTTCAATATGAAACATATCCCCTTCAGTTATTTCCAGGATCATCTTTGCTGCTGCTTCTGTATTGCCAATTGGTAAATCAACAATCCTTCCGCCTACACAATTGCTTCCCCTTCGAGAATAATAGGCTATCAAACATTTTTTATCTTTTAAATTCATTTAATATTCCTCTCTTCTTTTTATTCATCCAAAATCACCTCAGCAAATTATGACTCAAATACCTCCAAAGCATCCTTTAGGTATTTTTATTTAGTTACCTCTCCCATAAATAGCTTATCACTTGGAGTTAACTCTAAGTCAAATACTTTTTAAATGCGGAAGACCTAGACACTACGTACTTGTTTTCATAACAAAAACCCTCTGCTAAATTGTACTTAACAGAGGGTTTAAGACCATTCTCCTAGATTCTAATCACCAACGCGACTGACTCAACGTGCCTTGTTAGGGGCATAAGTATACGCAAGTTGTTTGTCGTCAGTTGCATATGTAGACAAATTTTCTATTTCCATTTTACCAGATTGATTGGCAATTTTCTCGTAAAATTCTTCGGTAAATTTGACACCTGCTTTGAATACAAATGATAAGGCATATGGATTAGGATTTCCATCTTCATCCATCGCACCAACAACCACTTTATCTACTAGACTTTCCAATATATCGCGATCGAATTCGTCCATCTGGATATTATGATCAAATACTTTTCTAAAGTGATTGATTCTTGAGCTGATAGATTCCTCTCCTTGAAGCGCTTCATACTTTTTATTTCTATCGTCTCTTAGACCTTTAAGTTCCTCTTCAATGGCGCTGTACTTCTTATCATAATCTTCTTTTGCTATTTTCTCTTCCAGTCTCATCTCTACCAGTGTTTCAGATTTAGCTTCTAGTTTTCTTATCTGTGCTGTCAAGCCATCAACTTCGTTTCTCAATTGGGTAACGTCCAAAGCTTCTTCAACATTCTTTAGAAACTCCTCGATATCAGTGGTATTTAGAAGTTGAATCTTATTATATGCACTCACAAAGGCTTCTTCTAACAGACTCTCATGGACACCTTTTGAATGACTACATTCTTTTCGACCATTTTTTATTGCATTACCACATTGCCATGCCGGCTTTTCATGATCAGTCCCATGATGCCAAACTCGGCGGATATACGTTCCACCGCAGAAACCACAAGTACGCATACTACTAAATGAATGCTTTCTACTGTATTTCCGGGAATCATGCTTTGTCCCATGTTTACTACTTCTCATTCTTAAAATTTCCTGGGCTCTTTCAAATATCTCATCTGAAATGATAGGTTCATGATTGTTTTCAATGTAGAACTTCTCCCGCTCTCCCATATTATCGAGTCTTCTATGTGTTATAGGATCGACGGTAAAGGTTTTGCCTTGAATAAGATCTCCTTTGTACTTCTCATTTTTAATAATGCCACGAACCGTGCTTTCATGCCACCGTGCGCTGCCTTTTCTAGTTCTATACCTAGATTTGATAACTCTTTTGCGATGACAAAACAGCCAGCGCCTTCAACATAGCGTTTGAAAATGTACTTGACGATTTCAGCTTCTTCTTCATTAACAGAAATT
>MGOS01000078.1:8114-10132 GCA_001797185.1 Clostridiales bacterium GWB2_37_7 | reverse complement strand
TCACATTGGCTGAAATGGATTCACTCTCTTGTTGAGCTAGAGAGCTTAATATAACCAAGAACATTTCTCCATTCATAGTCAAGGTATTAATATTTTCCTTTTCAAACATGATGGCAACATTCTTCTCTTTAAGAAGTCTTACATATTTCAATGTATCTAGTGTGTTTCTTGCGAACCTTGAAATTGACTTCGTGATGATTAGGTCAATTTTTCCATCAATCGCATCGTTGATCATGCGTTGAAATTCCATTCTTTTATTGGTTTGCGTTCCTGATATAGCTTCATCTGCATATATATCTACAAGATCCCATTCTGGTTTTGTCTCTACTAGCTGTCTATAATGAAGCACATGGGATTGATAGCTTGTTTTTTGTTCTTCTGAATCGGTACTGACACGACAGTACGCAGCAACTCTCAATTGATTTTCCATAAAGCGACTTCTTTGTCTTCTAGAACTTTTACTCGCTTCGATAACTTGTACATTAGCCATAATTTTTCCTCCTTCTTCAATAACTTTTCTTTGCTATGGTGTGAGTCTAACATGTCCTTTTAGTAAAGACCATGTTTCGCTTATTTTTTTCACACAATAAAGAAGCCTTCTCAATTCTTGTTTCGAATTTGAGAAGGCGTTGTGATAACGTTAACAATGAACCAATTAACATCTTCTATTCATTTATACTTGAAGTCAGTGTTTTTAATGCTTCAATAACATCCTCATAGGATATATCTTCTGCATATCGATGGTTCTTGGTATACTTCCCCCACTGTCTTTTCAAATCTTCACTATTTTCGATACTAGCGATTCTTTTTTCAAGATCCTCAAAGATATGGGTTGTTCCTCTATTAGTTGAAGTCTTTTTGCCTGCATTAGCAAACAATTCTTCATTAAAATCTTGCGTTTTAGCCAAGATATAGATATCATAAAAATCTCTAGGTCTAGTACTAAGTTCCCCTCTTCTTAAGATAGTCTCATACTTTTCTGCTAAAACTGTTTCAATATTATATGCCCAGACTCCAATAGTTCCCTCATCAAAAATCATCTTGAAACTGTATAAGATTTCCCTTGGTGTTATGGCATCACCAGTTGTTATATCAATCTGCATTGGCGTAATAATGGTATCATAATCAGCCTGTACACTTGCCCTGAATCCGCCGTAAGCATCATCCTCTCTTATTGGTTCAATCCCTAGAAATGAAAATTTTACATTATCGTCTATTTCAACTGTACAGATATCAGTAATAGCTTTTGATAATGATTCAATATTCAACGGGTAATTCTTAATCGTTGCATCCATGTCCATAGTTGCTCGATTATCGATACCTACGATAGCTGCAATCAACATTCCGCCTTTCAGTATAAACTTGTCCTTGTATTCAGATTTGGATAACCGCTCTAAGAAGCGCTCAAACATATAATTTTGTAGAACTACTTGAGTTGACATATCCTTTTTCTTTGCAAGGTTTCTAATCTTCGCTTTAAGACTCATAGCTTTGCTACTCATAGGAGCACCTCCATATAGTTTTTCATTAGCTTTTCAACCTTAAATTTTTTTGCGTATTCTATAAGCAGTGCATAATCTGCCGACTTTAGTTTCACATACCTCTTCAAGGATTCATTTACAATCTGAATATCTATTTTGTTTCTGCTTCTAACGATATCGCAAATGGTCCTTTCGACGTTGTACAATTTTATCTTATTTCCAAAAGAAGTCTTACCGTCAGTAATACCTAAATGATGCAACTCGTTTTTAATATAGTAGATTTTGAAGTTCTCAGAGATGTTTTCAACGACTTTATAGCTGCTGGGCACAGTTGCTGAATACTCAAACGGTGTTCTGTCCGTCAAGCCATGTAAAAACAGCGCCGTCTCATGAGAGTAAATTATTTTGGGATATTTGCACTGCATATAATACATTTCATCCTCAATTGCATCAGGTGTGACATATACACCTCTGCTCACACGTTCCAATTTTCCAGCATCAACAAGCTTTGATAAGTAGATTCTAGGAATATTTAGA
>MGOS01000078.1:657-8104 GCA_001797185.1 Clostridiales bacterium GWB2_37_7 | reverse complement strand
TTTTCTAATTTTTCCAGGCAACTCATTTGCATCACCTCATTTACAAATATACTGATATTATAATTCAAATCAGTATATTTGTAAATGCCGTTAGTGTTG
Organism: Clostridiales bacterium GWB2_37_7; assembly: GCA_001797185.1. Lineage (GTDB taxonomy): Bacteria > Bacillota > Clostridia > Lutisporales > Lutisporaceae > GWB2-37-7. Next base: position 8,005 of record MGOS01000078.1, on the reverse strand, counting down.
CATAGCATAAATACCAATCTTATATTTCTTCTTTATAAAAAGCTTGATTTTCTCATATTCTATCATTGTAATCAGTTTCTTATTCTTTAGTTGATTTAGTAATGCCATTTGCTCACAAAACTTTAAAATATCATCCATTTCTATGTCCTCCTTATCAGTAATACTGGCAATGTACTTTGGATTATCATAATCCGGATATTCCATTTTTTCAGCTACATACAGCAAGCAATTTTCTTTAAAATTGAAAGGTGTTCCTTTACTTATTTCAATAATCCGATCTTTGTGAACTTGCTTCATTCCCAATTCATTCTTTGCATAATTGAAATCTCTATCAACTGCTATGGTCCCTGATGTCAAAAGAAAGAAAATGTCGTTTGTCCATAGATCTTGTCCAAGTTCTTTACTTAAAGTAATCGGAACCGATGCTAGTGTGGTTTGACCTTTCGAAAAAGGCTCTTCAAGCCAATAAATGATATCACTACAATTAAAGATTTTCATTTGGCGAATATTTCGTTTAATATCTGCCACCAGCTTTCTATCTTTTTCTGGAAGTAATCTAAGAATTTCTTCTAAATTCACAACAACTCGATTTAAAAACACTCTAGCTCGTTGAGTGATGATGGTCTTGTATTTTTCAGTATCTTCATCTTCAATCTCTTTTGGAATCTGATGAATTACTTCTTTGAAGAATAAATCATTGTAGGTTATACCTTCATTACATATTTCTCGAATCCGTTTGACATTGGAACCATCATGCTTTGGCAGTGCTTTTCTCAATAATCGATTGATTTCATCTTGTCTAACTGAAGTGCCATACATCTGGTTGGCAGCGTCTTTCAATTTATGCGCTTCATCTATAATGGCATGGGTGTAATCAGGAAAAAGAGCAGATAATCCTCTTTTCCTTCTTAAGACATCAGCTAAAAAGTAATTGTGATTGCATATCTGAAAGTGATATCCTGTCCTTTTCGCTTGCTTCATATATTTCTGGTAGCGACAACTACTTTGTTTTTTACACGTCATGCAGCTATTATTATTGACGCAGATCTTTCGCTTATCATAGTTGCTGATACCTTTAACTTCATCCAGATCAATTTCTTGAATCTCAATCAATGAGTCAAAGCTTGGTATTCACTGTTCTTTTTCTTATCAGGATCAAGTGTAGATACATAATCATTCAGTCGATGATCACACAGATAATTCTCCTTTCCCTTTCTTAAGACACACGTCACAGGGCTAGTGATAATACCATGTGCCATCAGCATCTTTGAAATCTCTGGAATATAATCCTTGATAATTGCTCTTTGAAGCTCAATGCTTGATGTCGAAATAATCAATGGCTTCAATGACCCTGTCTTATGAAATAACTTATAAACTATAGTCGCAACCAGATAGGCATGGGTTTTACCTAACCCAACCGGTATATCACTTAATGAGATTTTTCCATTACATAAAGTCTCATACATGTGCTTAGCTAAATTAATCTGTTCATCTCTAACGACATATCCATATGATGGAAATACTTTTCTGAATATATGTTCAACCATTTCTGGACCATCTTTGGGGTAATCTACATTGAAGAATGATAGTACTATCATTTTTTCAGCAATATCCCCATGGTTTTCTTCAGTTATAGGTGATTTTTTGTAGAATGTCAAAATCAATGACACTCATACCATAGCGATTTGCTTCCCCAACTCTGATGGACCTTGGAATTTGACCTTTAAATATTTTCATTCCATTACCATAAGCTTCTGTAACTTCTAAGCAGACTTCTTTATGAAGGTTTGTCTGCATATCACACATGGTCATTAAAATCCCTTCAAATTGGATGCCAGGATTGATTCGCTTTCTGATCTTAAGAATAGTTTTGGTCAAATCGGTTAATCCCATAGTTGCATAAAACTCTGGATTAATCGGAATGATGACACTATCTGCAGCTGAAAGAGCATTGATTGTCAATGGACCCAAGGATGGATTCGTATCAATGAGAATAAAATCGTATAACGCTCTAAGAGGTTCTAAGATGTTTGCCAGTAGCTTCTCGCTGCCCATTTCCATTCTTAGATTGGCTTCAACTACGGACAAATGGATGCTGCTTGGTATGAAATCGATCTTCCCACGAGAATAGATATATTCTTCTTTATTCGGAAGACTCTCTTCATCCATTGCCTTTGTCATTACATCTGCAATTGTAGTTTTTAAAATCATTGTCTCTTCTAAAAATGATGCTGTTAGATTCGACTGTGGATCAAAATCAACTGCCAGAACACGTTTTCCAAGTTCTCCAAGAGAGAATGCCATATTCCATACACTGGTCGTTTTGGCGACACCACCCTTTTGGTTCGCCACTGCGATTATTTTTGCTTTTTTCATATTCACAACATCTCCTTCTTTCTTCAAAAGTAATTTCCATGTTCACACTTCATAGTTTGATTATACACTTATATATTTGAATTTGCAACACTTTTCAAATTTTAAGATGTGATTACATACATATAACTTGCAGATACACACTATTAAGTGTATATTATTACTAATAAGGACGGTGACCAATTATGCCTTTAACAATGGGTGAAAAACTACGCATATTAATAAAAAGAAAAAAAGTAACGATATCTGAACTCGCTACTTTAATCGAGACTTCTAATCAAAATTTATCTAATAAGCTAACTAGAGATAATTTCTCAGAAAAAGAGCTTCAGCAAATTGCTGAAGCCCTTGGTTGCAAATTTGAAGGGTTTTTTATTTTTGATGATGGGGATAAAATATAGAATAGAGGATGATTAATTATGGAACAAGATATAAAAAATCTATTAACCGCTGAATCAACTCATGTTGATTTTAAAGTTTCTTTAGAAAAAAGCAAACCTAAAAGTTGGCTTAAAACTGTTGTTGCTTTCGCAAATGGTATAGGTGGCAGCTTATTGTTTGGTATTGATGATGAACGCAACATAATTGGACTTGATGATATTCAAGGGGATTCAGAAAAAATCAGCAATTTGATAAAAACAAAAATCGATCCGATTACTATGTTTGATTTAAAGCCAATAGCAATAGAAGACAAAAACGTTCTGTTGCTGAATATCCAATCCGGTAAGATGACACCCTACTATTACGTAAACGAAGGTACAAGAACAGCCTACGTTCGCATCGGAAATGAGAGCCTAACCGCACCTTCATATATCATTCATGAGTTAACCTTAAAAGGGCAACACATGTCCTTTGATGGGTTATCTACATCAGAGCGATTTGATGATGCAAGCTTTACACTTTTCAAATCAACCTTTTTAAGTGTAACAAGCAAAAGATTAGAAGGACGCAAGGACTATCTATCTTTTGGCATGATTGATCAGGACGATCATTTGACTTATGCTGGTCTACTTCTATCTGATAACTGTGCTCTGCTCCAGTCAAGAATTTTCTGTACCAGATGGGCTGGTTTAGGCAAAGGCACTAGATCGCTGGATGCCATTGACGACAAAGAGTTTAGCGGTAATGTGATCACACTGCTGAAAGAGGCTACTTCTTTTATAAAGAATCACTCCAAGAAAGCATGGAGAATTGAAGGGCTAAACCGAATTGAATATATTGACTATCCTGAGAATGCCGTTCGTGAAGCACTAGTAAATGCGCTAGTGCACCGGGACTACAATATTATTGGCTCAGAAATCCATATTGATATGTATGATGATCGTTTGGAAATAGTCTCGCCAGGTGGTATGTTCGACGGAAAGAATATTCAAGAAGTGGATATCGATAAAATTGCCTCTATTCGTAGAAATCCGATACTTGCCGATATTTTTAGTCGGCTTGATTATATGGAAAGACGTGGTAGTGGTCTTAAGAGAATCAAGGATTCCTTTATTGATAGAAACAACGTTGAATTCTTTTCAAATGAATCAAGCTTTTTTGTAATAATGAGAAAACAGTTTAACGATCAAGAATATGCTCATACTGATGAGCGGATTAAGAGCGGATTTGAGCAGATTATGATCGGTTTATCTGATTCCGAAAAATTGATTATAGATTATATCCGCCAAAACACAAAGATAACTTCAAAAGAAGCCACAAATATTACAAAGCTATCATCAGCACAAGTTCGCAGAATATTCGTTGCTTTACAAGAGAAGAATATTATTCTCGCACATGGCGAAGGTCGCAGTCGAAATTATATTCTCAAAACATAAAACACTGTACATTACAAAAGCCTGAATTCCTTTGCGGGAACTCAGGCTTTATCTCTATATTCAATATATACTGATCAACTACTGCTGGTGGATATGTCCCATCATACTATATCCTAATAGCTATACATACCTCGAGTTCATTGATCTGCTCTTTATTCCTAAAATCGTCACCCTTTGTATTAAAGGCAAATAACCTTGCAGACCGCTTAAATACTAGAATCTGAACCATTTTGTTTTTGTATACATACCACGCATTCCACGTGCCTTGAGTAGACAAAAATGATGTCGTGAAGACCTACTGGTTCCTTGGCGGCGGGCTTGTACAATAGCTTTATGTGGAGTTAGTCTCCATGAGACAATACCAATCAATTCCCTATTTCCTTCACCATTAATGGCATTTGTAATGCCCTTGTGTAATGCACCATCGGAATCTGTTGCATCGGGGCCAACAAGTCCCGGCGCATGGTTGCCCAGACTCAATCACAAATCAGCAGCTGTATTTGCAAGCAAACTTGTTGGTAAGGCTTCACCAAGAATCATCATGCACCGCTTATCTTCGTAATATGTGTAATCACCCACGGTAATATTAGAGCGTGTTATTACACTCTTTAGTATATTCGCTTTCTAAATTTTCATTGAAAAAACAATATTAGGATCGAGGAATATTGCAAATAATATCCTCCTTGAGTCTTGTTTAAAAAATTTTCCGGACAGCAGGATTCGTCACTCTGCTTGGCACTCGGACTAATTTGTTTCAAGGAAGCCCATCCATGTATTTTTTCTTTCGAAGTTATAATTATTTCTCTCGAAGTATTTTATCCATAGTTTTGCCTTTTGCCAATTCATCAATTAGCTTATCCAAATATCGAATTTCCTGCATAGTCGGCTCTTTTATATCTTCTACCCTGACACCGCAAATAACTCCCTTTATTTGAGTTCTTGATGGGTTTAGGAGGGGAGCATCCTTAAAGAATGTCTCATAGTCTATTTGTTTTTTTAATTGTTCCTCCAGCTCTTCCTGAGTATATCCGGTCAACCAACGAATGATTTCATCAACTTCTGATTTAGTACGTCCTTTTTTCTCTGCCTTTGCAACTAATAGAGGATATACACTTGCAAAGCTCATTATATAGATTCTATGTTTGGACATTGCACTTCCTCCTAATATTAATTATTTAAAACCTTAGTTTACTTTATTATATACTTATCCATGGTGACTATCAAATCACATTACCGTGACCTAATTTTCACACAAGCTTAATTAATACATCCAACATGCTGTCTCAATCCCAGAATACACTTTCATGGATATACTCCCATAGAGCTACAAGATGAAAATCATGTAAGAGTCTGTGTTGAGAAGGTATGAGCTAAGATTAAGATTAATATTGAGACTGAAGCAGGCAGTTAACCTCCTTCAAGCGCAAAATGAGGTGTTTTTGCATTCAAGATTTGAGGTTCAGCTTATAAACCCCAAGCACCGCCTCAGCCTTTTGAATAAGCTTTTCCCTTATGTCTTGCGGCTCAAGGCACTCGCATGAATCTCCAAATGAAAGCAAGAACCGTATGCCAATGTCGCCTTCTAATATGGGAATTGTCGCAATGTTTTTTCCATTTTCATACACCATGTCAACATCGCTGAAATAACTTAAAATCTGACCCTTAAACGTATCATCAACCCTGATTTTCACCATAATTTGCGGTATATCGTAATCAATTTCTTTGCTTAATGTCGAGAAATCAACATCCCTCGGCATAAAGGCCCGCTCTGAAATTATCAGTTTTCGTATGCGAGAAAACCGAAAAGTTCGCATTTCCTGACGTAAGAGGCAGAATCCTTGCAGATACCAGCTATTACTCTTGTGCAGCAGACGGTACGGCTCAACTTCCCGAAAAGAAATATCACCCTTCATGTCAAAATAATCAAAACTAAGAATTTTCCGTTCAACAATGGCTGAATTGATGATTTGCAGATAGCCCTCGCACATGATGTCCTTTTGCCATGGTCTAAGGTCAATGGCGATTCGGCTTGTGAGCTCGTTGATTTTATTCTGCTTTTCTCTGGGAATAAGCGCTTTTAGCTTACTCATAGCTTGCTTTGTTTCATCACTGTCAAGCGCGGAATGCACACCGGAAAGCCCTATTAAAAGCGATGTCAAGTCCGATTCAGAAAACAGGTGCTTATCTACCTTAAACTCTTCCATAATGCCAATACCGCCGTTCATGCCAGGAAAGGTGATAATGGGTATTCCAGCCTCGTTTATGATTTCGATGTCACGGTAAATCGTGCGCTTGGACACTTCAAACGTTCGGGCAAGTTCGGCTGCGCTTATAGTTTTGCGCTCTAAGAGCAACATGATGATGGAGATAAGCCTGTTCATTTTCACGTTACATCAGCCCCTTAATTAGGAATCTTGACTTTATTATAAAATGATGACATACTGCTGTCAACATTCGTGTGGTATGCTTATCCTATCACAAATAAAGGAGTGTTTTCAATGTCATTGAACGTGTATATCAGATTCAATGGCAACTGTCGTCAAGCTGTAGAATACTATGCAGAAGTTTTAGGTTGCCAAAAACAAAATATCATGACCTTCGGACAATTCCATAATGAATCAGACTTTCATATGTCCGAGGAAGAAAAAAATCACGTTATGCACACATGCTTAAGCATTAACGGACACGATGTCCTGTTCTCCGATTGCCCGCCGGGAATGCCTGTTACTCAAGGTGACAATTTTAGCCTGGCTTATAACACAAAGGACAAGGACGAAATAACTCGCATTTTTAACCGCCTGAAGGACGACGGAGCACAAGTAGGCATGGAGCTTCAAGAGACATTTTGGAGCAGCTGGTACGGCTCTATAACCGATAAGTTCGGCATCGGCTGGCAGTTTACTCACTTAGAATAGGATGCAAACTTTATTATCTCTATTCATCCAGTCGATATTTTTCCACATACAAAAGCCTTGAGTGTCTATCCATACGCTCAAGGCTTTTAATCCATTGATATAACTTGCTTCTATCGTATTTCTAACTTCACTACCGTCTCCACGTGCCTTGAGTAGTCAATAAAGATGCCGTTTGAGCCTGGTGGGGCCTTGACGGCAACGGTATATTTGCATAATCTTCTATTGTCTACTTAAATTTTCAAT
>MGOS01000078.1:279-642 GCA_001797185.1 Clostridiales bacterium GWB2_37_7 | reverse complement strand
CAAATTGGAGAAACATTTTTATATTCCAAATAGCCATAAATATCTTTATGATTACTCCAGGGGCACCATCCATTATCAATAATCAATTTTACATTTTCTTTGGCCTTCTCACTTATATCATCATCCTTCGAATCACATAGCACAACAGAAATATTAAATAAAAGGCGTGCCGCATTTTTATCAATAGTCGTATCTAAATATAAATCTTTCATTGCATTGCTTATTCTTTCAATACTAAATCGTTTTGGTTCTTGTGTGTAATACCAAAATGCAGCCGTCCAAGAAATATTGTCTGGATTTCCTTTACACAATAATTCAGTTGTTACTTCAGAAAATTTTGTTGGTTCTTTTAAAAAGTTGTTA
>MGOS01000078.1:0-190 GCA_001797185.1 Clostridiales bacterium GWB2_37_7 | reverse complement strand
AGCCGTCAAGATACTTAATGATGGTAAACATTCATAAGAATCTTGAGCTAAGCAAAAAAATGGTGGAACTGGCCATATTACATTATTTTTATATATCTTTCTGCCATGTGCAATAGCATTACGGGTCCCTATTAAATTATCGATAAAATAGCTTGTAATCTCATCAAGTAATCCATACCGCTTAAGAAAA
>MGOS01000077.1 GCA_001797185.1 Clostridiales bacterium GWB2_37_7 | reverse complement strand
CATTGCCAAGTTTTTCAAAGCACCTCCAAAGCCTGCCATTTCATGACCTTTGAAGTGTGATATAACAACCATTTTACTTATACTTTCTATTTCTTTGGCAATCTTAACCTTCTTGAAATGCTTTTTATTAATTTCAACTTCAACAGAATTTTTGCTATAAATTCCATCCGCAATGATAATAGGTGCATTGACTACAGAATAAGCAAATCCATTATAAACTGCAGTTTCCAGATGATCTACAGCATTAGCTCTAGCACCGTTGTATAGGGTGTTTGTATCTGTAAGGAAAGGCTTGCCGCCCTTCTCTTTGATTTTATCAACTACTTGTCGTACAAAGGTTGGATTAACATAGGCAGTATTGCCCTTTTCACCGAAATGGACCTTGATTGCGATGATGTCATTCTCTTCTACATTTTCACCAAAGCCTGCTGCGTCATAAAGCTTTTGGATTTTGTACAGCAAGCTGGCTTGTTTACCGTGACTGTGTACTCCTGCAAAATAAACCTTCGATTTCATATTACACCTTCTTATTATAAAATTTTATTTTTGGCTTTGTTAAAGCCCTTATAATAAATGTACTATATATTCTTTGTTATATAAGGAATCTCTTTTCTGTCCATTGTTCTTAAGCTTCAAAGTATAGTGCAACAGCTCCCGGACCTGCATGGGTTGCAACTACAGAGCCTACTTCACCTCTGATTATTTCTTTGACCTTATATTCCTTCGTTAAATACTCCTCAAGCAGGGCAAGATTTTCAAGAGAAATGGTATGATTTATACCTACTACCTTATTCTCAAGTGTCCATCCATTGTCTTTAATTATATCAAAGGCTGCTGCCAAAGCTTTCTTTATTCCCCTTGCCTTATCGATTAACTCGAGCTTCCCATTCTTTAAGGTTATGATAGGCTTTATATTCAGAATAGAGCCGATAACAGATGCCGATAATGGTATCCTACCGCCCTTGTGCAGATATTTCAACGTATCTAAAATATAAAAGTATTTCATGTTTTTTACACTATTTCTGATTTCTCTTACTATTTCCGCAGAAATCATTCCTTGCTCTGCCAGTCTTGCTGCTTGGATAGACAGCAGACCTGCACCCAAGGAAACGCCCTCCGAGTCTATGACATGTATGTTATCGCTTTCCAGCTGGTTCTTTGCCAACATAGCTGAATTATATGTACCACTTAACTGACTGGATCCATTAATGCAAATGATCTCATTTCCTTTATCTAGCTCTACCTTAAATGCATCTAAGAACTCTATAGGCGGGACCTGAGATGTCGTCGGCAATTGATCTGATGCTTCCAATTTACTATAAAACTCTTGCGCGGTAATCTCCATGCCATCTTTGTAAGAAGCGTTTCCAAAATGCACAGTTAAAGGCATAACCCTAATATTATACTGATTTACCATCGCCTTCGGAACATCACACATTGTATCTGTTATGATTCGTATAGCCATATTTCTCCTCCAAATTGAATCTATATGTTTGCAGCAAGCAGCCAATCTCTTCTAGAGCATATTAGGAAAGCCTATTTGCCTTAATGCTTCAAAAACTACAATGGCAACTGAATTGGACAAATTCAAGGATCTTGCATTGGCATCGTTTAACATCGGTATCCTTATGCAGGTCTCAATATTTTTATCAATCAAGGGCCTTGGCAAACCCGCCGTTTCTTTACCAAAAACGATAAAGCAGCTTGATGAATACTGTACATCGGTATGCTTTTGCTTTGCTTTTGTTGTTGAATAAAAGTAATCTGCATCCGGATATAACTGTTGCAATGCTTCAAAGCTATTGTGATATTCAATATCAAGCAAATGCCAATAATCAAGTCCTGCCCTCTTTAACTTGCTGTCATCTATCGTAAAGCCCAAGGGTCTTACTAAATGCAGTTTGCAGCCTGTTGCGGCACATGTTCTCGCTATATTTCCGGTGTTTTGAGGAATTTCCGGTTCCACTAATACAATATTTAAGCTCATTTTATCGTCTCCATTCTATATATTCCGTGCTAAACAATTTACATTCACTAAAATAGCGAGAAATGCTATCCGCTATAAATAAATTCTTCTCTACAATCGAAGAACGACACAGTCTGCCACTCCCTACTTATTAGAAATAACCTTAAAAATATCTACAAAGATGTCATACACTAAAATTATTAGCCCCACAATTAGTAGCAGTATTCCCATAAAAAAGAAAATCCTTACACTAGAGGATGCTTGGTTCAATAAGAACATTTGTGTCAGCCCCCCTGATATAGATACTACAGATATCATTATAACGAATCCAACAAATATTATCAAAAGGTCTCTATAAATCTTAGCATATATTTTTCTTCTAATTTTTTTAACTGACTTTATATCCTCGTTATCCTGTTTGAACATACCCTGCATGCATTGAATTGCTTCCAGCTGTTGCCTGCAATTCTCGCAGCTGTCTAAATGCAGTTCTAGCGCTTTTTTATCTTCTTCATTAAGTTCCATCTCTACGTATAGTGAGATCAGCTTTTCATATTTTTCACAGTTCATTATTTCACAGCTCCTTGAATATTTTCTGAAATTCCAGTCTAGCTCGGTGAATTAGCGACTTTACTGCAGTTTCTTTAAGCTCTAGTATCATCCCAACTTCCTTATAGGACAGATTGTTGTAGTCTCTCAATATTAAAACAGATTTATATCTGCTATTTAGCTTCATCATGGTCCTATTAATTTTATTTCTCAATTCCATATTTATATAGCTTGTTTCCGGATTGTCAGCTTTGATGTTGTCTAAAAGGTGGCTTTCATAGTTTATATTGTCTAGAGGCTCAAATCTGACTTTATTCTTTCTTGTATAATCTATAAAGGTGTTGTGTGCAATCTTATAAATCCAAGGTGACAGGTTTATACTATCATCAACTTTACCTAAATTCTTATATACCTTAACAAAAGTATCTTGAGTAATATCCTCTGCGGCTTCACAACTAGATACCATTTTGTAAATATAATAGTATATTGGCTTATGATATTTTGCAAAAATCTCGTCAAAAGCCTTCATATCTTTGCATTTAAATCTATTAACCAGCATACAATCTTGATCCAAAGCTATTTCACCTCTATTCTAAAGGTTACAACAGTATACTGCTTTCATTTTTATTATCAAAAAACAAAAAAAGTAACTTTATTATAATATATCATAATATTAAATAAAATTACTCATACAATGTGTATTAATTTGCTACTGCTACGTCTACTTCTATCCTTCCACCGTTTTCTATCTCAATTGGAACGCATATAGTCTGAATTCCCTTAGTGGATATATTCATGTTAGATCCTACCAATATTGTAGGTGGTGTAATGTCTATTTTGATTCCCTCATTGTAAAACTCGGTTGATACATTGCCCATTATCATATTCCCTAGCTCTGCAATAGCGCTTTTTGACATTTCATCCAGGGCTTGGACTTCCATGCCAAACATCATAGCAGATGCTATTTGACAGGCAGTTTTTTCATCCATTGTGAAAAATACCTGACCTCTAAAATCTCCTGCAATACCTATAATAATCACTACATTGTCTGCAGTAAAAGGCGAACTCTTTACAAAAATTTGACCTCTTTTGGCTCCAACATTACAAATCTGCTGTACAAGATTTATTGATACATTTATAAATGGATTTATGTACTTTACTTCCATCAAACTACCTCCTTTAAAGCGAATAATTTTACATTTGTATATATTCTACAAAATATAGTATGACTTGACATGGCATGACATTTCCATCATGCAGAAATTGCATATAATATATTATTATCATACATTATGTAAAAATACACAAGTAAAAAATTTATAAGCCCTTGATACTTTGTATCAAGGGCTTATAATTATTGCAAATTAAGCTGCTTGAGGTAAACTTTGAATGTATAAACTTGTTTTTGCTTTTACATCCATCATTCTGCCATCATCAATAGGAGATATGGTGCCTTTTTGTCTTATTTCATTAACAAGTGCATCTCTTACAGGAATGCCTGTATCAACAGGATTCTTACCTTCCTTGAAAATAACATAACCATCTCCGCCGCCAGCTTGGAAGTCGTTTGTTACAACCTTGTATAGCTTGCTGTCATCAAGCAAGCTGCCATCAAGCATTCTAACTTCAACTATTCTCTCGCCTCTTGCCTTGGATGAATCATATTTAACAGTTACACCTGAGAATTGACCCGGTGCAAAGGTTTCAGGCATGATTCCATGCTCTAGAGCTGCTCTAACTTGCTTACCAGTTAACTCAACTGTAAACAAAGTATTGTCAAAAGGCATTAATTCGTACATGATACCCATCGTTATATTGCCTGCTGGAATATCTCTTCTCAAGCCGCCGCCATTTTGAATTGCTATATCTGCCTTTGCAGCCTTTCTCATTACATCAGATGCCCATTGTCCCATTAAGGTTACTTGAACTTCTTTTGTGTTATGAGGTAATGTAACAGCTGCCTTACCTACAGGTTCATTCTTTATTGGAGCAATTGTTGAAAGTGCAAAGTCAAACCAGCTCTTTACTCTGGCATCTTCAGTAGCTGTCACTATAGTATTATCAACGTATACATTGTTTTCAACAACCTTATTTGAAGCTGAGTCAATTACCAGGTCAATATGCCCAACGGACCTGCCGTTATAGTATCCTTGAACTATTGGAATATTGTTAACTGTGCCGGCAACTATTGTGTGCGTATGTCCAGTAATTATTGCTTCAACACCAGTTATAGCCTTTGCCAATTCAGCTGCTTCACCTGTTATAACCTTTGTCTTGCTGTCTTGAGTTGCGCCGAGGTGTGAAAGTACTACTACAATGTCTGCTCCTGCCTTCTTGACCCTTGGTATCAATGCATTTACTGTAGCTGCCGGATCCTTGAAGTCAAAAGCTGCTATATTTTCAGCCTTGGTCTTTGTCAAGGTTTCAGGTGTAGCTAAACCAATGATACCTATGTTAAGACCGTTCCTGTTTACAATTATATATTTTTCAGCAAAATCTGGTGTGATATCTGTTCCTTTCAGAACAATATTTGCTGCCAAGAATGGGAATTCTGCTTTGTCACTTAAAATCTGCAGCTTATCAAGGCCCCAGTCAAATTCATGGTTTCCCACTGACATGGCTTCAAAGCCTATATCATTCATAGCTGCAAGAACCGGCATTCCATAGAGCAGGTTAGAATCTGCACTGCCTTGGAACATATCTCCTGCACTTAAAATGACAGTTCCATTTGGATTTGCCTTCTTCTCTGCAAGGAAGTAAGATGCAAGCTTTGAAACTCCGGCATTCTTAGCATCTCCTGCCAAGGAGCCATGGAAGTCATTTACTGAAAGCAGACTGATTGCCTTCTTGCCTTCTACCATACCAAGCTTATATAAATCATACTTTGTGACTGACTTAACATTTGGTGTTCTTCCATCGAAGGAAGTAGGTATCTTTATCTCGCCGGATTTTATTTTTGCATCAGCAATTGCCTTCAAATCAGCATCAAAGCTATAGCCGATCAGCTTCCAGTTGTTATCAACAGAAGGTGAAATCTTACCATTCTTAACATCCTGTACGTATTTTATAATAAGGTCTCTAACTCTTCCTGCATCTGCCAGCTTTTCAAAGGAATCGTAATATTTATCCTCTGCAGTTATCCATTTATTTGTTAGTAAAGTACCAAATCTATAATTGTTTACAGCCATCTTGTAAACCTTAGCATCATCAATCGGCTGACCTTTGATTGTGGCATTGACAATTCTGCTGCCTGCCGGTTTTGATATATCTATTTGGTAGTTGATGCCTGAGAACATATCATAGTTGTAGCCTCTTACATTGGGATTGAAGCTTACTGTCAAATCTCCATCCTTGAACTGGTTGTAGTAGCTAGCCGACCACTCCATGTACGCCTTTAGATTCTTACCAGTAATGTTTACAGCCATAAGCGTATTGTCATACATATATATATTTGCGACGTCCTTCTTCCTGAAAGGACCTGCCTTTAGATTAGCGTCGTTCTTGAAGAAAGCAGCTGTGGATATTTCAGAAGCTGCAAAGTATGATTGTACGTCATTAATCAGGTCAATAACCGCATTGTCTTCCATTTGTGCTGTAGGCATTGTTGTAATCTTATCAGAGCCTGTTATGTAGTCTACATTTTTAATAAAGTCAGCAGTTATTTCACCGACAACCTTGTCAGCCTCAGTAAGTGATCTATCATCTACCGACTTAAACTTTGCTTTCAGTTCTTCATCAGCTGTCAGTCCTTTTGTCAAAAGGTTCTTTACTGCAACATCAACAACCTTCCAACCTGTTCCGCTTTTCTCCACCTTAATGTCGATTTTCGCTAAAGCTTGCCCGTATCTGCCCGGTTCAATGATCTTAACACCCTTGACGGTTGTTATGTTATCAAATAGAGAATGGGCATGACCGGCGATTATTGCATCAAACTCAGGAACTGCATCTGCTACAGCTCTTGCACCGTCGGTTGTACCTTTTTCCGGGGTTTCTCCCAAGTGGAAGGAACCAATTAATACATCATATTTGCCTTCCAGCTCTTTAACAACCTTTTTAGCCTCTTCTACAGGGTCAGTAAAGGTTAAGCCCTTGAAGTTATCGGGGTTTGCCGCTTCCCATATCGGAATATGCGGCGGTATAAGCCCTACTATGGCTACCCGTACCCCATCCCTTTCAATGATCTTATAAGGGTTTACAAATCTTGTACCGTCTTCCTTATAAATATTAGCTGACAGTGTTGTACCTTTAAAGGCAGCTATATTTTTGTTTAGGAAATTCATACCGAAGTTAAATTCATGGTTTCCTAGATTCCAAACATCATAACCCATATAATTCATTGTCTCTATCATAGGATGAACAGGGTCATTGTTAAAAATCTCTGCCATATTGTCCTGGAGTGTATCTCCATTGTCTACTAATATAGCATTCGGGTTCTTCTGTTTCTCTTGTTTAACAAGCGTTTGAATCAATGCAAAGCCTGCATCGTCATCAACAGTACCAGTAGCATATTCCCATGGAAATATTCTTCCATGCAAATCACTGGTTCCCAGAATCGTCACAGTCTTGCTTTCTTCAGCTGCTACCGGCAATATTGGTGTAAACAAGGTCAGCACCATAATAATTGCCAAGAATAAGCTTAAACCTCTGGAGAACTTTTTCATTTTCATACCCCCACATTGTTTTTTGAGTGTAGTTTATTACACTACACTAGCTTATTCAAATTTTAACATATTTATACAGCTTTAACAATTATAATAAGATTTAATTTTATGTGGTAAATATGTCAATTTTATGTCACCCAAATAACTTCTCATGAAGCCAATGCTTCTTGATTTCAACAGCTTTAATAGGACAAAGCTCATGGCAGCAGAAGCATCTTATGCACTTGTCTAAATCAGGTACCGGTTTGCCATTGACCATCTTTATAATATCCGGTGGACAGCTTCTTTTGCAGTCCCCACAGCCTATACATATTGAGTGATCAAAAACAGGCTGAGGTCTGAAGGTATTCGTTACAAGCTTCTCCATAAATTTAGGCACTCTACCGCCAACAAAGTTAACATTGATTGAGGTTGGCAGTATAAATGGCTCGATATTAATTTCATTCAAGTCAACACCGGTCATTTCAAGATTTTTTATTGATGAGCTTGAAAGACCTCTT
>MGOS01000076.1 GCA_001797185.1 Clostridiales bacterium GWB2_37_7 | reverse complement strand
ACATATGCTAAATGATACAGGAATTGTTAAACAATTATTAGATAAAGGCTATAGAGTAGAACAAATTATTAAATAGTTTTATGTAGCCAAGGGGTTAAATATTGCATGTAGAACTTCATTTTATTTTATATGGAGAAACAGGGTAATGCACTACTTTGTTAAACAGGGGGCACACTAATGTTTTTTAATAAGTTTAAAAAATATGTCTGTATCAAGCAATATGATATAAAAGACTGCGGAGCTGCATGTTTAGCTGCTATATCCAAACAGTATGGTTTAAAGATACCTATTACTAGGATAAGGGAAATCGCTGGAACGGACAAACAGGGTACCAATGCCTTTGGCATGATAAAGGCAGCTGAGAAGATAGGCTTTACTGCCAAGGGGGTAAAAGGAAATCAGGAGAGCTTCTTCAACGAATTTCCTTTACCGGCTATAGCCCACGTTGTGGTTGACAACTCGCTGCTGCATTATGTTGTGATACATAAAGTTTCTAAAGAAGAAATCATAATCGCTGACCCTGCAAAGGGCATAGTTAAATATATACCTGAAGAATTCTTTAAAATATGGACAGGCATATTAATACTTATGGTACCAAAGGCTGAATTTGAAAAAGGAGACCAGACAAAAAGTATATTTACGAGGTTTTTTAGTTTGCTAAAGCCTCAAAGGACTTTGTTATCTCATATATTTCTAGCCTCCATAATATATACACTTCTAGGAATATTGGGCTCCTTCTACTTTAAATTCATGATGGATGATATTCTGCCCAATGGATTATCAAAGTCACTGCATATTATTTCTATAGGGATTATCCTTCTGAACATTTTCAAAATATTGATGAATGCCTGCCGTATGCAGCTTATGCTCTATTTAAGTCAAAAATTAGATTTATCGCTTATTTTGGGATACTATCAGCATGTTCTTGAGCTCCCGATGAACTTTTTTGGCACGCGCAAGGTAGGTGAAATAATATCCAGGTTTATGGATGCATCGAAGGTACGTGAGGCTATCTCAGGTGCTACGCTTACTATTATGATAGACACCCTTATGGCCTTAGTTGGAGGAATCATTTTATATACTCAAAGCCCGCTTTTATTTGGCATAACCTTCATGATTGTTATTGCATATGCAGTTATTGTTTTTGCCTTTAACAAGCCCCTTAGGGACATAAATAGAAAGCAAATGGAGGACAATGCCCAGTTAACCTCATATTTGGTAGAGTCCCTAAATGGAATAGAAACCGTCAAGGCATTTAATGCAGAATCAAAAGCAAATCTTGAGACTGAGAAGAAATTCATAAAGCTGCTAGGCTGCGTATTCAAGAGTGGAGGCTTAAGCAACCTTCAAGGTTCACTTACGGGTTTTGTAGCCTCTGTCGGAAGTATAGCAATACTTTGGATTGGAGCCTATAGCGTTATAAATGGGAAAATGACAGTAGGACAGCTGTTGACCTTTAACTCGCTGCTTGTTTATTTCTTAGATCCCATAAGAAACCTTATAAACCTTCAATCCACTATGCAAACTGCAATTGTTGCATCGGACAGACTGGGTGAAATATTGGATTTAGAGCTTGAAAAAGGCAACAATGATGATGACAAGATTAAGCCTGTCAGTCTGAAGGGACAGATAGAGTTCAGCAATATTGACTTCCGATATGGGACGAGACAGCTAATATTAAGTAATATCAATCTATCCATCAAGCAAGGGGAGAAAATTGCCTTTGTAGGGGAAAGCGGCTCAGGAAAAACAACCCTTGTAAAGCTTCTGATGAATTTTTATCCCTGGGAGAAGGGAGATATATCAATCAATGGGTACAACATCAAGGATATAAGCATGGATTATTTAAGAGGACGTATCGCCTATATATCCCAGGATATTTTCTTATTCAGTGGTACAATAAGAGAGAACCTCAGCCTGGGTGCCGAGGATCTGAGCCTGGAAGAAATCATTGAGGTTGCAAAAATGACGAGGGCTCATGATTTTATAAATGCACTGCCCCTGCGATATGATACCATGCTGGAGGAAAACGGTGCGAACCTGTCCGGGGGCCAAAAACAAAGGCTCGCCATTACCCGGGCACTGCTTAAGAAACCGGACATATTAATAATGGACGAAGCTACAAGCAATCTGGATTCAATTACGGAAAAGGCCATTGGAAAAACAATAAATGAACTTGCAAAGGATATTACAACTATAGTAATTGCACATAGATTAAGCACTATAATGAAGTGCGACAAGATCTATGTCATGGACAAGGGTGAATTTGTAGAAAGCGGTACGCATCAAGAGTTGATGAAACAGGGAGGCATATACTTTAATCTATGGAAGGAACAATTGCCATACTATAATGACGCTAAAGGGGAAGCGGCGGCAATGGTGGAAGGGGGTATGTTGTAATGAAGCCCGTTATCATTGATATTAAGGATATTACGTATAGCAGAGAGTTTTTAGACTCAAGGCCAAATCCCATAATATCTATTTTTATATATGTACTCATATCGATTTTACTTGCTGCATTAATCTGGTCCTCCATTGGAGAACTAGATATTTATATAAAAACAAATGGCATGGTACGTCCCAACGAAAAGGTAAGTACTATAAGAAATTATGTTACTGGTAAAGTAGAACAAGTGTATTATGAAGAGGGTAAGAGAGTAAAAAAGGGTGACATACTATACATTCTTGAATACGGCAGCCTTTCTTTAGATAGAGATATTTTTGAAAAGCAGCTGGAAAAGGCGGAAACTGAATTAAAAAACCTCAAAAAGTTTAAACAAAGCATATCAGATAACAAAAACTACTTTGATGAAAATCTAGATGCAGAGAAGGAGTACTATTATAAGTATTTAAAGTTTGTTACAGATCAGGATTTAACTATAAAGCAAGCAAAAAATACAAAGCTGGACATGCAGCAGCTTGCCCAGAATGAAAAGTATTCGAGAGATGCATTAATAGCCCAAACTAGTGAAGTCCAAGAGAAGATAGCAAAGTTAAAATTACTGAAGCAATCAATTGAACAGAATAAGTATTTGTTACCAGATAAAGAAGATGAATACTATGTCAGATATTTAGACCATACACTTGCAATACAATCAAATGATATGCTGCTGCAACAAAAGAAACAAGCCTATGAAGCAGCACAGTCCTTGTATGATATAGGTGCAATATCCGAGTATGAGTTTGAAAATGCACGAGACGAGTACAATAATGCAGAAATTGGGAGAAAAGAGTATCTAAACAATCAGATTTTAGAGATAAGCTCTAGTATAAAGCAATATGAGGATTCTCTCAGAGATTTAAGCACGAATCTTGAAAGGTCTAAGCAGAACTATATTACTTATCAAAGTAAAGAACTGGTTGATGAATCAACAATGGAAAAGTACAGACTGGATACATTGGTTCATACAGATGAACAAATAGCAACCTTGGAAGTTAATATTGACAGTCTGAACAAGAATCTTATTGCAGCAAAAATAAATATAGAAAATTCAACTGTAACTGCACCCATAGACGGAACAATCAATGTAACCAGCGAATTAAACAAGGGTGACCTGGTGCAGAGCGGCATGGAAATCGCTACAATAATTCCCGATAATGATGGTGAATATAAGGTGCAGCTATATGTAAGCAATAAGGATATTGCAAACCTTAATGAGGGTCAGCGCATTGATTATCGTTTTTATGCATTGCCTTACAGAGAGTACGGTTCAATAGAGGGCAAGATAACAAAGATAGGGACGGATGCTAAGGTGAATCAGGATACAGGGTTAAGCTACTATCCTGTGGAAGCTGCGGTTGAGAATAAACCTTTATTTAGTTATAAGGGTACAAAGGCAGAAATTAAGGTAGGAATGACCCTTGAAGCACAAGTCATAACCGATTCAAAAAAGATTCTATTCTGGGCATTAGAGAAAATGAATTTAAGAGATTAAAGTGGGGCAATGACCTAGCGCGGCGTGAGGTTATGCATCTCATATTTACCTTAAAGCAGAATGTGATATTTATATTATTTCATTCTGCTTTTTGCTGTGCAAAAATGTCAATGAGACTTATAGTCTTGGTGTAATTTCTAAATAATAGGAAATAAATTATATATTGGCAGCTAATACTAATACCAATAATAGTAGAGGTGCAGTGCAATGATAAATTTTACAGATATTAGGAAACGGGTTAAGCCGACATCAAAAATATATTTCAGCAGCCTGTTGCAAATAAATTACCCCAAAATAAAAGCGGATCAGTACAATCAGACGGAAGAACTGCTTAGAAGGACATTCGCTGGAAATGCTGATATTGTGCAAAGAAGCTTCTTTGTCGGCGGCAGGGAGGAAATGGAGGCACTGCTTATATTTCAATCGGGTAGTGTAAATAAAAGCTTACTGTACAATGATGTCATGAAGCCTCTTATGTCAATGAAGCGTATAGTCAATAAGGGTGAATACAATAAAGAGTACCTAACAAAATATATAACCAAAACATGCATATATGCAGCAGAGATAGAAATTGAAAGCGACATTGATCTTGCTGCTAATCAGGTATATGACGGCAAAGTACTTCTTGTTATCAAGGGGTTGGCAAATTACTTTATTTTAAACCTTTCGGATGTACCTAAACGCCCAGTACAGGAGTCAGATTTGGAAAAGAGGACAAGAGGTACCAGAGCTGGCTTTGTTGAAAATTTGGAGGACAACATAGCTCTTATGAGAGGGGAAATAAGAGATCCTAATTTAATGGTAGAGGCTATGAAGCTGGGGAGAAGGTCAAGGACAGACGTTGCCTTGATATACATAAAGGATCTGGTAGATAATCAGATTTTACAAGAGCTAAAGAGGCGGCTAAAGAATATTGAGACTGATTCAATACTTGCAACAGGCTATATTGAAAGCTTTATTGAGGATAATCCATGGTCTCCCTTTCCCTTTGCACATGGTACGGAGAGACCTGATAAAGCTGCAGCCAATATATTGGAAGGAAGAATACTTATTATTGCAAATGGTACTCCCTTTACACTAATAGTTCCGGCGTTATTTATACAATTTTTCCAGGCTACAGAGGATTATTATGAAAAGCCTCATGTAGGGTTATATGCAAGATTATTAAGATTTGTAGCTTTCATTATTGCGATTACGGCTCCTGCAATATATATAGCCCTGACCTCCTTCCATCCGGAGCTGATACCCTCTGATCTGCTGGTCACGCTTGCCAGAATGAGAAAAGAAGTACCTTTTCCGCCTGTTGTTGAAGCACTTGTCATGGAATTTGTTATTGAAGCACTTAGAGAGGCA
Source organism: Clostridiales bacterium GWB2_37_7 (assembly GCA_001797185.1). Lineage (GTDB taxonomy): Bacteria > Bacillota > Clostridia > Lutisporales > Lutisporaceae > GWB2-37-7. The sequence goes on along the minus strand of MGOS01000076.1, from coordinate 2,229 downwards.
GGCATCAGGCTGCCTAAGTCAGTAGCTCAGACCTTGGGGGTAGTTGGAGGTATTGTACTGGGAGAAGCAGCCATCAGAGCTAATCTTGTAAGTCCTGCTATGGTACTGGTTACAACAGTTACAGCTATTTGTACCTTTTCTATACCAAACTATAGTATGTCATTGGTAGTAAGGCTATTAAGAATATTTATAATATTTCTGGCGGCATTATTTGGCGGCTATGGAATCGCACTAGGCCTTCTGATTATTCTTATACACCTGGCGAAGCAAAAAAGCATAGGAATACCTTATCTGGCTCCCGTAGCCCCTTTGAGACTTAAGGATATGAAGGATTTTATATACAGAGCTCCTCTCTGGAGTATGAAGGATAGACCTGTTTCAATACCAAGCAAAGAAAAGACTAGAGTTAATATAAAGAAAAAAGGAAGTTAAAAATGAGCAACGATAGAGAGATGTCTATTACCAGACATCAATATATACATATACTAATAGGCAGCATGATAGGAACAGGTATACTAACCCTGCCGAGAATAACTGCTAAGATAATTGATCAGGATGCATGGCTTGCAGTAATACTGGGTGCTGCTTTGCCAATAATATCTATTGTGCTTATTCACCTTGTGTGCAGAAAATATCCTGATATGGACTTCGTAGATTTATCGCAGAAGCTTGCCGGACGATTTTTAGGCAAGCTATTGATACTGCCAATTATTATATATAACGTCATGGATTCAGGAGTCATCAGTAGAATATTTGTTGAGGCAATCAAGCTGTTTTTATTAAACAAGACTCCAAGATTAATGCTTGTAATATTAATTCTCCTTGTAGCAGCCTATTTGGCAGCTAGCGGCATAAGAGTACTGGGAAGGGTAAATGAGTTTTTGTTTTATATGCTGCCTGTATCTATGATTTTTACAATTCCCTTTTTAATATACCATGCGGATTTTTATCAATTATTACCTGTTTTGAATCATAGCTATAAGGAATATATAGAAGCTGCGCTTAATACCAGCTTTGCATATTCTGGCTTTGAAATATCAATACTGGCATATTCCTATGTAAATAAGAAAGAAAAGATATTAAAGACAGGAGTAAATTCAATTATAATAACGGGTTCCATATATTTATATACCGTAGTTACTGCGCTGGTAATATTCGGACCGGGACTGGTACAGAAATTTACGTTTCCTACAATCAGAATACTGACTACGCATGAAATTCCCGTTCTGGAGAGGGTAGAGTTTATATTTATAATCTTATGGATTAGTTTAGCATTTAGGCCCATAAGCAACCAGTATTATTTTTCAGTACACTTAACCCAAAAGCTATTGAATATGAAATCAAATAAAATACTGATAATAATAATGCTTCCTATTATTACGACAATTGCTATCATTCCGGACAATATTTTTGATGTTTTTAAACAATCTGATTATATAGGGTGGATGTCACTGTTTGTTGGCATTGCAATACCCTTGATTCTTCTTGCTGTATCCTTGCTGCATAATAAAGGAGGAAAAACTCATGAAGCTGAATAAAGCACTTCTTATGGTTATATTAGCTGCTGCTTTGATATTGACAGGCTGCTGGGACCATAAGGAGTTAGACGAGCTGATGATACCGTTTACAGCTTCCTTTGATCTGACTGTGCCGGAGGAAAAAGAGTATCCAGATGACCGGTATCTCATAGGTCTTACCTATCCTGCCTTTTATGAGGGCATGAAAGAAAAAAACAATGTTGCAGCAGCAGCGGGTTATTTGGTAGGAGAGACAAGAAGCAGAAGAAATGCACGCGTAGGAGAACCGCTTACAACGGGGCAGATTGAGGTAGTGCTGTTAGGAAATGAATTGGCAAAAAAAGGAGATATTAATGAAGTATTGGATATACTGACCCGGAATCCCAGTACGAGGGCCTCTTTATTTTTGGCGGTGGTAGATGGAAGAGGAATAGATGTATTGAAGGGCAATGTAAATTACTATCCTGATTCAGACGAATATATAAGAAGTCTCTTAAGAAATATCAATAAAACCAACTTTTATCCATATATTTCACTTTTTGAATATAACAGAGAAGCCTTCAGCGACTATGCTGCTCCATTGATACCATATATGTCCTATAGAAATGGTGATATAATATTAGCCGGCTCCTGCTATATAAATGAAGGCAAAAAAATAGCTCACTTGGGAAGAGCGGAGACTGAGATTGCTGTAATGCTTAAAGGAATTAAA
>MGOS01000075.1:20472-22121 GCA_001797185.1 Clostridiales bacterium GWB2_37_7 | reverse complement strand
AAAAAATTAACAGAGTTCTTATTATCTTTTTTATTCTTTCTATTTAACTGACCCACAATATTCCTCCAGGTTCAAAATATACTCTAATCATAAAATATATTCTTCATATTATCAACATGAATGCTTTTGACTAATTGAGATAATGTTGGCAGCAAATCTGCGAATATACTGATCTATACATCAAACACTAGAATGTGCTATATTATTTGACAAATATCATTATTAATATATTAACAAATATTGAAAATCAGATGAAAATAGTTTATAATACCCATACAGGGTATCTGTAGTAGGAGGGTATTAAATGGAAATAAAATTGTCAAATAGGGCAAAAGAAGAACTAATAAAATCTCAGATTAAAAGCTTCAGAATCGATGTCGTCAGCAGTGGCTGATCAGGTCCAATTTTTGGATTGGTTCAGGGTGAACCAACAGAAGGGGATATTAATATACAGATTGATGATATAAGTTTTGCAGTAGAGGATTACTTTCATGAAGTAATTAATAGTTTTGATGTTGATTACAACACCGGCATTTTTAGAAAAGGTTTTGTAGTCTATCCCAATGGACAAAGAAGCAGCTGCTAAACAAACGCAGAGCCTATAAGGCTCTGTTATATTTTTTTTCATGCCATTCGTCTTCAAATATCCTTAGCCACAGCATAAATATGCTGGATATCATAGCCAATGTAAAGCTTAGAATCCACATACTGGTTAATCCATAGCTGTCTATATATACCCCGAATATTTTGGGTCCAAAGGTAGCCCCCATGCCGGTTACCATTGGGATAATCGCATTAAATCTTCCTCTATGATTGATAGGTGAATGGTTTGCTACATAAACGCCTGCATTTGTTACTTCAAGCACCTCTCCTATTGTAAAGATCAAGCCGGATAAGATAAACAGCCAAAAGCTGCTTACAAAACCCAGCATGCCAAATCCTACAGCATAGAACACCCCTGCTATGGCTATGTTTATAACAGGTCTAATCCTTCCCGTTATCTTAATAGTAGGTATTGTAAGTGTAATAACAACCAATCCTGTAAAGCTCATCAAATAGCCAAAGTACTCGGGTCCCAATTTATCTCCAAAAGTTTTAGCCATCTGGATCGGAATAGCAAAGCCTATGGTTGAATACACCAATTGATTTATTGTCCTTCCTACAAGAAAAAGCATCAAAGTAGGACGTTTTAACAATGCAGCACCTACGCTTGCATCTTCCGCAGATTCATCATCGACTATTTGCTTGCTGTTTTCTATTTCTTCCTCCGTCGGAGCAGTTTCTTTCACGAAAAGTCCTACCAGAATCAGGGAGACAATGATGGAGCCGGCATTTCCAAAAAATATTAATTGCGTGTAATTATTATAAAGAAACCCGGCAATCATAGGTCCTATAGCAAAACCGAAGTTAATTCCCAGATATAATAATGAAAATGCAGTTTTTCTATTTTCTTTATTTGTCAAATCCGTTACCATTGCGGAATTAGCCGGCTGAGCAGCTCCACCAAAGAAACCGGCTACAGAGAGTAGTATAGGTATCCATATTGAGTTGCCTAAAAAACCGCAGACTAGAAAAAATACAGCTGTTATACCCTGAAAAATCAGCATCAGCTTTTTTCTCCCATAATGATCAGCCAATTTGCCCCCAAT
>MGOS01000075.1:20081-20428 GCA_001797185.1 Clostridiales bacterium GWB2_37_7 | reverse complement strand
AAAATGGATATACAAAATTGCCCATGGCATTTATTATTCTAACAATAAATAAAATCCAAATAGATCTAGGCAGTTCTAGGTAGTCCCCAAATCTTTCTCTTGCATTCATATTTTAGCCCCCTCTAATCAAGTACTCATTTAATTTTACTACATTTAAAGCAAAATATTAACCACCTACATAAAATTAAATAAGCTATAAATGCCACAAAAATAAAATGATGCAAAATCAGTAGAGATCTCTGATTTTACATCACTAAAGTATATTTTTAGACACTATGAAGAAAGGAATAGACTTTGTACATTAAAAGCTCATTCCTAATACTTAGTACAAAGCATATAACTCCGGT
>MGOS01000075.1:1650-20061 GCA_001797185.1 Clostridiales bacterium GWB2_37_7 | reverse complement strand
TATCATACAGCTCCTCCGGGGAGTCTGCATCTATATACTCATCATCAACTAGTGCAAAGGGTTTTTCAGCACAATCGCCACAATATCCAAGGCATGGCTCTACCTCTACTTCAATTTTATCATCCTTAAGCCTATTTACAACATCATCTGTACCATGGACAAAATTGTTTTCACAAAACTTTATGTCTGCCATAAATCTCACTCCTTTATATTTTCTGTGCTTATTATGTCATTATATAAATAAATCATTCATCATTATTTTGGAACTTTATAACTTCTTTAATATAAGTAGGAGGTAGGCTTTAAGCCTACCCCAATTTGTCACCCTTTTTTACTTTTTTGTCCGGTTGTATTAGAACAACACCTTGTTCTGAATATGTTCCCAGCACAAGCACCTCTGACATAAAATCAGCAATCTGCCGGGTTGGAAAGTTTATCACTCCCAAAACTTGTTTTCCTATCAGCTCATCACAGCTGTAACATTCGGTAATTTGAGCACTAGACCTCTTGACTCCAATTTCTTCACCAAAATCTACCCAAAGCTTATATGCAGGTCGTTTTGCTTTTCCAAAAACCTCTGCTTGAATTATTTCACCTACTCTTATATCCAGCTTTAAAAGATCCTCAAAAACAGCCATTATATCACTCCTGTTTATTTTTAAATTCAATTACATTGGAAGGCTTTATTATATGTTCATGATTCCGAACGTGCTCCATACAATATTCATAATCGCCTTCACATTTGTCACAGTATCTAAATTCCAGCTTAGAATCATCCTTCTCTGTTTTACCGCAAGTTGTACATCTGTGATAAGTAAAGTCCCTAGGAATATCCGCTCTGAAGCGCTGTCTGTTTTGTTGCACTTGTCTGCTGCTTTTTGCCCCTGAAAGTATATCGGGTCCAAAGAATATGAAGTAGTTGACAATTGATACAATTGCAGTAATCTTACTTGGCATGCTGCCAGTTAAAACAGTATATGCAATAAAAATCCATTGAAGCAGTGCCAAATACTTCACCTTTACAGGAAGAATAAAATATATCAACAATTCATAGTTTGGATATATTCTTGCAAATGCCAGGAATAAGGATAGGTTTATATAAGTAGGTGTTACAGGTATTCCGAATATCAAGGATACCGCTATTGTGCCAAATATGCCCAAAAAGTAGTAGGCATTGAACTTAAAGGTGCCCCATTCATGCTCCAAGGCGCCTCCCACCATATGATAAAAGTATAATGAGAAAAACACCCATATCAGACTAAAGCTTGGGGGTATGGCAATAAAGGTAATCAACCTCCATATCTCTCCCTGAAATACCAGCTGCGGTATCAGCACCATTTTTGAGTATATCATGCCCGTTGGGTCTAGATATATAAGAACAAAGGCTACTGCATTCAGCATTACGATATATTTCATAAGGTTTCTGATTGCAAACCTTCCAAATACTTTTTCTGATTTATTAAGCCATTTCATTTGTTTTCCTCCCTAGAAGTTATTTCCAATGACTCTTATTTTATCACAATGTCAAGAAAGATTAAAGAGTCAGCATAACAAAGGCGGCTGTGGGCAGCCCCTACAATTTTATGTACATCCTTCCAAATCTTTTAACTATCTTCATTGGAAATTCGGTTTTTATAGTTTCTCCTGCAGCTTTATTGTACCAAAGCCTCAATATATATTGCCCTGATGATATATACTTTACACTTCCATTTTCCATGTAAAAGGGAAGCATCTCGAAATCATATGTCAAAGCCCTTCCCGATTCCAGCTTGCCCTCTAGCACCATGGCATTTGAGACAAATTTTCCTGTCAAGTCAACCTTATCCGTAAAGCTTGATTCACCATCTGTAGAGCTTAACGCTGCACCTATAACTCCTCTTACTCCATAAGAAGTAGTTCCGGCATAATAGCTGATAGGCTGGGGATTTCGGTTAATAACAATAACTTTTACAATTATTGCATTTTCATTATTAAAGCTCTTACTTTCGATTTCAGCTTTAAGCTCCACACCTTCTATTTCATTAGTAAGTATAATTGGCGCTTCATTCCCTGCAAAAATATTTGGTATCAGTCCCTCCATTTGCATAAATAATGCAATAATTAAAATAAATATTGCCGATAACTGTCCTTTGCCGCTTTTCATAGTACATATCCCCCGTCATAAAAAATGCGTCTCACGCCGCACTATTTTTCGCTAAGGAACCCTATGGTTCCCGACCACGGATGCAAGCATCCTGAGCACCCTCCTTTAACGGCATGGGGATTCTCACATCGTATCAGAAACTCCATCTTCCTTTACACTAGAATATTCGCCTCATAGAACACAGATTTCCCATATATTCCGTATTTCACGACAGGTCCCCCATTGTATAGGAAATTATACCTTCCTATACAATAAAAAAACCTTCCAGAAGTATAGAAGGTCTTAAACTATCATTATTAGACTGTAAATTATTCTAAAAGTTCCAGAAATACAGAATATTATTTATAGAAATGTCAGCTGCTCAGCTTCAATGGGCTTATAGAAATCCATATTTGTTTTTATTCCCACCCTGTCGCATTCTGTCTGCAGTAGTTCATAAAGCTTCTTTTGATTTATCGAAGGACAAAAATATGCATCTCCATAGCTTTTTATGTACATGTCTCTTAGTCCCGGAAGGCTTTTATCCAATTGCTTATAATAGTAAGCCTTCTGCCGATCTCTCAGGGTTACGCCCATCCATGTCAATATATATTTAGCGCCGGCTTCTTTTGCCTTTTTTACAATCTCTATAATGTTTTCCTCTGTGTCATTGATATAGGGCAGTATAGGCATTAGTAATATTCCTGTATAAAGCCCTTGATCTGATAATTCCTTGACTGCTGCAAACCTTTCACTGGAGCTGGGTGCACAAGGTTCTACAAGCTTTGCTATTTTATCATCCGCAGTGGTTATGGTAATAGAAATGGCAGCATACGCTCTGCTTATCTCCCTTAGCAAATCAATATCTCTTAATACAAGGGTGCTTTTTGTCAGCACATGCACAGGGAATCGGTGTCTCTTTATTATTTCCAAGGCTCTTCGGGTCAGCTTCAGCTCTTTTTCAGCAGGCATATATGGATCATGCATGCTGCCTGTGCCGATGGTTCCCCGTACCTTTTTGCCCCTAAGCTCCTTGTCCAAAAGCTCCAATGCATTCTCCTTATATTGTATTTCCTCAAAGTCCTCAATGCCGTAGCAGCTGCTTCTGGAATCACAGTAAATACAACCGTGCTGGCAGCCCCTATATAAATTCATATTATACTTTAACCCAAACCAATTGTCTTGCTTTACAGTAGAAACAATAATTTTTGCTTTTATCGGCTTCACCATATCATCACCTGCCAAATATATCTAGCTAAATTATATCACTTGTCTACGATACTTTGGTACAAATACAAAATGGTATTTACAATTCCACTTGCTGTGTGCTAAACTTTGACTATCCAATGGGTAGCCTCCTTTGTTATTAATGCGGTTGTCGGACCAGTATTAATTCTAACAAAGAAGGTTACCCTTTTTCTACTCATAGCTAAAAGCCTTTTTGAACCACGGGCATAGCCCGTGGTATTCGTAAAACAAAAAAAGTGTACCCAAGTTTTACTTGTGTACACTCTTCATTACAATTGGTAAATTAACTCATTTGGAATAATGGGGTGCTCAAATACCTTTCTCCTGTATCCGGCAGTATAACCACGATGTTCTTGCCCTTGTTCTCTGGCAGCTTAGCCAATTCAGTGGCTGCATACAAAGCCGCCCCTGAGGATATTCCTGCCAATAGACCTTCTGCCTTTGCCAGCTTTCTTGCTGTTTCAAATGCATCCTCATTCCTAACCTTAATGATCTCATCTATAATATTCACATTTAATATATCGGGTATAAAGCCTGCGCCTATACCTTGAATTTTATGAGGCCCTGGATTTCCGCCTGATAGTACTGGTGAATCCATAGGCTCTACAGCAATAATTTTTATATTAGGATTCTTCTGCTTGAGCACTTCTCCAACTCCTGTAATTGTACCTCCGGTGCCTACCCCTGCTACAAATATATCAAGCTTACCCTCAGTATCTCTCCAAATTTCCTCTGCAGTAGTTTTTCTATGATATTCTACGTTTGCAGGGTTTTTGAACTGCTGTGGTATAAAGGAGTTCGGCATCTGCGTTGCCAGCTCTTCCGCTCTTCTAATCGCGCCTTTCATTCCTTCCGGACCCGGTGTCAATACCAACTCTGCCCCCAAAGCTGCCAAAAGGCTTCTTCTCTCAACGCTCATTGTCTCCGGCATTGTAAGAATGATTCGATAGCCTCGTGCCGCAGCAACAAATGCCAATGCTATGCCTGTGTTTCCACTGGTAGGCTCTATGATAACGCTGTCTTTGTTTAGTAAACCTTTTTCCTCTGCATCCTTAATCATTGCATAGCCCACTCTATCCTTTACACTGCCACCGGGATTGAAGTATTCCAGCTTTGTAATGATAGTTGCATCAAGATTGTTTTGCTCATTATAGTTTGTAATTTCCAGCATTGGTGTATTTCCTATTAACTCTGTTAAACTCTTTTTAATATTTGTCATTTCACTTTCCTCCAAACATATTATTCCTATAAATTTACTAGGCATTTGTTCAAATAGATTATATGTAGAACATATACTCTTTATTCATATTCATTTTTTTATATTCCATTTGTAAGTCTTCCAATGTCATGCTGTCAAGCAATTGATTGATGCTGTTATCTATTTTTTCATATACATTACTGTTTATACATTGATCTAAAATGTCAGCATCGCCTTCCTCTCCAGAAGCTTTCTCTGCAACTGACAAATCACCCTCTAAGGCTCTTATTACATTGCCTATAGTAGTTTCAGATGCGCTTTGAGCCAATATATATCCTCCCTGAGTTCCTTTGATGCTCTTAATAAGTCCGGATTTTTTTAATGCAGAAAAAATATGTTCAAGATACTTTTCTGAAACATTTTGTCTCTCTGCAATACTTTTTAAATTCAAAGGTTCTCCAAAGGAGTTTAATGTGAGGTCCATCATTGCCTTTAGACCATATCTTCCTTTTGTTGATATCTTCATATTTCATCACCCATTTTTCCTATAGGATTTATATATTAATGTTATCATGAACATTAATATATTGTCAACGTATAAGATAAACAAAACTTGATATTTGTGGTGCCTGGCACCACAGAAAGAAGGTTTTATCAATCAGCGTTTACATCCGCTGCTGTTAATTCTTTTTTCGGCTTATTCTTCGCCCTTTGCTTTAGCTCAATAAAAATCCATATCATCACAGGGAGTATAACCTGAAAGGGTAATGCATAATAAGGCCAAACCTTAAAAGCCCAATCGAACATCTCCAGAATGTCTTTATAGACAATATAAGACAAATTAACCATTAATAAACCTATGGGCATAACCAAGATTCTGTAATCATCAAAGCCTAATACTCTTGCCATACCCTTTGTGGCACCCAAAAGGCATACAGTGACTTTTATGAATCCAGAAAGAATAAATACAACCGTTACAGCAATTTCCATACGCTGTAAAAAATTCCCGATGTTTACTCTGCTTATGGCTGAATAAGATGGGAAATACACGGCTTTGATTGTAGAAGGGCCTAGGACCATAATGTTTCTTAAGGATATATATACAACTACCAGGCCTCCCAAAAGCAATGCAGGAATAAACACCCTAAATGAGGATTTTTTATCCCTAAGTGAAGAAAATATCAGCATAAACACAACAGTTTCGCCAAAAGGAAATGTAATTGCAGAAAATACTCCTGCCATTGCTTTTCTAAATCCATTTCCCATTATGGGCATAATATTGTCTATATCCATATTTGGTATCACTAGTAACCCAAACAGTAAAATTAAAGATATTGCAAAAATAAGAAAATATTCGCTGCATTTTGCCAATGTCTCAATACCAGCTTTTGCACCCCATATGCAAAGCAATGTAAATATTATCATAGGTACTATTTTGGGAGTTTCAGGCAATGCTACAGTTGATATAAATTCACCAAAGTTTCTTATTACCAACGCTCCTAAATGAAACGAAAACCAAATAAACAGTAAGCTTGTAAGCTTACCAAAAAACTTGCCAAAATTCAGCTCCAATATTTCAAATAAGTCTTTGCCCGGAAACAGCGATAAAATCCTGGAATATACCAGTAAAAGCGGAATTGCTAATAGTATAGCTGCTACAATTGATAGCCACATGTCTCTTTCTGCTTCTGCTCCAGTACCCATAACAAGGGTACTGCCGAATATAAACAGGATCATCAGCTTTATACCCTGAATATCAGATATTTTTTCTGTGTTCAATTTCAACCACACCCTTTCATTTCCCCAAAAGCGCAAAAATAATATTCTTTATGGGATTTGCAGGACTAGGCATATTCTTCACAAATCCGCTTGCAATACTTATTGCACAGGATATAGTCATTAGTGTAAAGTAAACTAATAACTTAGCTTTGTCTTGATTGTGATAAGTTGCCTTAAGGTCTACAAATGAGATGATTGCATAGGATATAATTATTATTACAAACATTATTATTCTCCTACTTTCAAGGGCATACTAGTAGTAGCACTTCCTATTATATTCACATTTACCTTTGCTTCAATCTCTAGATCGGCAAAGAATTTGTCCCAATCATTTTTTATTTGATTCCATACATCAGGCATCTTCATTTCCACACGTCTTCCAAAACCAAATACATCTGCATTATATTTATCCCTAACCATGGTATACACATTATTTATCTCTTTTTCTATTTGCCCTTCTGCAGCCTTTATAAGCTTCTGCTTTCCAGGGCTGCTGATAAAATCTGTAGAGCCTGTTATCTCACCTATATTAACATTCACATCAATTTCCACCTTCATTTTCAGAACCCCCTCCTGTATTACAGGAGTGATCTTACTCTTGCTTTTAAAGATTTCCAAAGTAACATTATCCTTTGTACCGGATACATTTTTTATTACTGTTACTCCTCCCTTAATCTCATCTCTTAGCCACAGCATACTTTCAGTATCCGCTTCATCTAAAAAACCAACCAGCTTTTCTCCTTTAAATATGGCTGTTCCTCCAACATGAGGAGTTTTCTCACTATACTGTTCAACTAAGTGTACTGTCGGCAAGATCGGCGAAACCTGTTTGTAAAAAATCCTGTCAAAGAACTCAAACATCTCAATAAAAGGAAATACGGATATAGATTCCTGTGACCGCATAGTATCATCTAATTGAAAGGATACTATAGGATTAAGCATGCCCTTACCTCGCAATATTGCACCAGCTGTTTTTTCTCTAGATATCAGCAGCCATGTATCCTCTCTTGCTTCTGCATCTCTGAATAGGAAATCCAAGTATTTAAGTATATCTTCTCTAGCAAGCGCCTCACTGATTACCACTACCTTCGCGTGGCTCCAATAAATTCTTCTACCGTCCTTGGTTATCGCTTTTCTTGCTGCTTCAAAGAAGGTATCTCCATCTGATTCAACATATTTAGGCTCATAGGTTACTTCCGTACCGCCACCTATATTCACCACTTCAATAGTGATATGTACAGTCCCATCTGCATTTTTATCCACAGCTACCCCCGCAGCAATAGCTAATTGTTCTACCTCTCTATAATTCCAGCAGCCTGTAAAAATAATACTACTAAATATCAGTATAACGATAAGCATAAAAGCTTTATTTTTATTCAACTTTATCACCAGTTTCCTTGTCATTAGTGATTCTGTTCTTATTGTGCTGTGCTACAAGCTTAGGTCTGCTTCTCATTTTTTGCCAAGGTACCCTAAGCATAACATCCTTCGCATCAGCTGGTCTTAAGGTTCCAATATTAAGCATATAGGGAATGCCAAAGGATCTTAAGGAGGCCAAATGAATAAACATCCCTATTACACCAAAAAGATATCCATAAAGCCCTACAAATGAAGCAGCGAAAAGAAAAACAAGCCTTGTTAGTATCAATTCTCCCTGCATCTTAGGAGTTACAAAGCTCGTGATTCCCGTAATAGCCGCCACTATAATCATCGGTGCGCTTACCAGCTTAGCCTCAACGGCTGCTTGACCTATTACCAAAGCTCCCACTATACTTATTGTCTGTCCTATAACCGTTGGTATTCTGACGCTGGTCTCTCTAAGCAATTCAAAAACAAATAGCATAAGTATAGCTTCAACTAAAGTAGGAAATGGCACATTCTGCCTCGAGGCTGAAATACTTAAAAGCAGCTGTGTTGGCAGCATTTCCTGATGGAAGGTAATTAAAGCTACATATATGGCAGGCACACTGGAAGCCAGAAAGAAGCCTATCCACCTTATGACTCTGTTTAAGGTAGCATAATAAAAATTGCTATAATAATCCTCATTCACATTAAAATACTCAACAAATGTAAAGGGTATTGTTATTGCAACAGGCGTACCATCACAAATAATCGCAACCCTCCCCTCCAAAAGCTTTCCAACAACTACATCCGGTCGTTCAGTAAAACCGGTTGTCTTAAAGGGTGTTAATGGAGTATCCTTGATCAGTTCTTGTAAATATTCCGAATCCAAGATGCCATCAATCTCTATCTTTTTTATTCTTTTGTTTACTTCTTCTATAATTTTTTTATCTGCAATATTATCAATAAAACAAATACATACTCTCGTTTTTGTTTCTGTTCCTATTTCTCTAAAGCGAAGTTTAAGCTTGGAAGTTTTCAATTTTCTTCTTAAAAGCATAATGTTAGTGTTTATATCTTCTACAAAACCCTCTCTAGGACCGGTTACCGTTTTCTCAGATTCAGGTTCACTAATTGATCTTTTTTCCCAATCTGCTGTGTTAATTATAATTGCCTTGTTAAATTCTTTTACAAACAAAGCACTGCTACCGCTTAGCAAATTCTGTATGATTCCTTCTAGCTTTTCGTTCTGATGAACATTAGCTGCTGATATGATTTCCTTTGACAATACATTAAGTAATTGATTAATATCCGAAGCATCATTAAGTTCCGCTTCTGTTACAGGTTTTATTATCTGATCATGAATGAAGGTTTTATCTGTCATTCCTTCTATAAATACTATGCAGAACTCAATAGTTGGGTCATTTTTGCAGCAAAATTCTCTGAATGTAAAGGTTTCGTCCTTAGCAAACAAGTTTTTTATATAAGCTAAATTGCTCATAGCATTTTCTGTCTTTTTCATATTGCTCTCCCGTTTACAAGTGTTCAGAATTACTATTTATTATTAAATAAATAATGTAAAGCTATGCAGTTTTGCAGCATTTTACAATAATCACAGCTATTAAATAAGAGAAGCACCGTTGATGCGGTGCTTCTCTTATTTAATAGTCTCTATATATTCTTATCCTTCATTATGCTTCCTTTAACTGCATGCTCTCATGCTTTTGATCCAAATGCTTTAATTCAAGGTATAAAAACAAACCCGTAATTACAGAGGAAAGTAAATCAGACAGCGGTCCCGCATACAGTACCCCTTCTACCCCAAAAAACTTTGGTAATATAAGCATGGCAGGTATTAATATCAACACCTGTCTTGATAAGCTTAACAAGCCTGCCTGTGCTGGCTTGCCAACTGCCAGGAAGTAGTTTGAGGCCAGTATCTGAAAGCCTATTATAGGCATAAATATTAAAAATACCTTCAAGGTATGCGAACCAAAAGCAATCAGCTCTGCATCCTTGGCATTGAATATTGATATTAGTTGTACTGAAAACAGTCTTGTCACTATAAAACCAAAAGATACAACGATAGTCGCTGCAATTATGCCTAATTTCAAAGCCTCTTTTACACGATCATATTTTTGTGCTCCGTAATTATAGCCAATAATAGGCTGTACCCCTTGGCTTATGCCAAATATAGGCATAAGGAATAACATCGTGATGCTCATAACAGCGCTCATTGCTGATACTGCAACATCACCGCCATATATTGCCAGGCTTCTATTCATAATGGCATTTAATATACTGGCAGCAAATTGTATCAAAAATGGTGGTGTTCCCAGTGAAACAATCTTTCCTACAATTTTCAACTTTAACTTAAAATTGCTGATATGGAGCTTTAACACACTTTTGCCATACATAAAATGATATAACACCCAGCCGGCAGAAATCGCTTGTGATAATATGGTAGCATAAGCTGCCCCTGCAATCCCCATTTTAAAAACAAATATAAACAATGGATCCAGTAATGTGTTAAGTACTGCTCCTATAAGCATCGTATACATCGCGATTTTGGGATTGCCCTCTGATCTTATAAAATTGTTCATTCCCATACCTATGGATTGAAAAACCGCACCCCACAGTATGATTCTTAAATATTCTTTGGCATATGGCAGTACAGCTGCGCTGGCTCCAAAAATACTTAGTAGAGGATCTAGAAAAATCAGACCAAAGAATGCTATAAATGCAGTGATACTAACTAGCAATACCAAGGCATTGCCCATAATCAATTCTGCTTCATCTTTTTTTTGCTCTCCCAGTCTTATTGCTACCAATGAGTTTGCTCCGATACCTATAAGCATAGCAAATGCCATCAATACCAGCATAATAGGAAAGCCGATTGCTACGCCTGCTAAAGCAGCTGTGCTAACCCCATTGCCTATAAAAATTCTATCAACTATGTTATATATGGCATTTACCAGCATTCCAATAATGGCAGGTATTGAAAATCTTATTATAAGCTTTAGTATTTTATCTTCACCTAATTGTTTTGATTTATCCAAGATTTTTCTCCCTTCAAATTTGCATTTTACCAACATACATATTTTATAACAAGATTTATTGAAAGTTTTTTGCACTTGTTGCAAAAAACTACCCAAGGCGTTTCAACGAGGCAGGGGAATATATGCCCACCTCCTGTTGCTGAAATCGGAACCCGCCACTTATAGAAGTGGGGGACATATTTTTGCCTCGTTATAACCCTAAGGTTATATTTTATTGCTCCCTATGAGCTTAAGTTTTCAATAATTCTAGTAAGAAACAGCTTTAGCAATGCTTCTTCATGCTCATCAAAACCTTTTATTGCTTTTTCCATAGTCTTATCCCCCAAAAACTCCAGCATTGGCATAATCTCTTTTGCCTTATCAGTGAGAAGTATGATTTGAGAGCGCCTATCCTTTGGATTTGAGATTCTATATGCCAGATTCTGCTTAACCAATCTTTCGATCATGCAGGATATTGTAGGTCTATCCGAATTCAGTCTTTCTGCTATGGCGGCTGGTGTAAGCCTTTGAAGTTTCTCCTCTTCATCAATGCAGCGCTTTTCATTAAAGTATATATCCTTGATCAAACCAAACTGAGTGGAGGTTATTCCTTCATCTGCCAAAGCATTGTTCAAATCCCATTTTGTCATTCTAGCTGCCTTATTGAGCAGATAGCCCAGATTGTTGCAATGGTCCATAGTATACCTCCTTTGTTTAAAATCAATATAGTTAGCCAACTAATTATTTAGGTCAATATAATTAGTATACTAACCATATCGACCTAAATCAATCCCCATTCTACATTATTTTTTATTAATTTTACTGACTTGCAGAATTTCCAACCTATATTAATAAAATTAAATGCACAGCCAAACTTCTTTGGCTGTGCATTTAATTTTAGCTTAAACCAAGCTTTTTACGTTTTGATATAATATGTGCCTCAATGTTGTTTGCAACCTCTACAGGATCATCTCCCAAGGCAACTTTGCCGCCAGTCAAGCCTTCCACATCTTCAGTAAGCAGCTTAACCAACTGCGGTGCTCCAGTTACAAACGGGGTAGGTGATAAATGTGTATATGCACCATATGCTACTGCAAAAATTCCATCTATCGTAGCTTTTTGTTCCATCCATTCCGGTGCTGTAACCGCAATTGGAAGATCAGGAATATCAGCATCCAAGTGATCTGCCAAGGCTGTAACCAGCATTGATATTCTTCCCGTGTCTGTGCAAGTACCAAAGCTTAATACAGGAGGTATCTTAAGCAAACCGCATACAGCCTTCAAGCCTTCTCCTGCCATATCCCCAGCTTCCAGACTACATAGACCTGCTACTTCCAATGCATGGTTTCCACAGCCTCCGGCTACAACTAAAATGTCCTTCTTAATCAGTTCTTTGGTGAGATTTACCGTATTCCAGTCTTGTGGACCATTTCTTAAGGTTGAGCAGTTAGCCAAAGCAACAACACCCTTTAACTTGCCTGCCGCAATTACTTCAACCAAAGGATCTAACTTATTACCTAAGGCACCTAATACCGCTTCTGTTGAGAAGCCTGCTATTGCCTTTTGAATTTTCTTTGGCACCATTGGCTTGATTTTTCCATGACGTTTTTTGAAGTTCTCTAAGCCTAGATCAATTAGCTTATCCGCCATATTATTAACTTCTGAAGGATCATATGGGATTTTTTGTATACCAGGCACACCAATAATGGTACTTACGGCAACAAGTGTTACCTGATATTTCTCCGCATACATATCCGTTGCAGGAGGAGAACAGTTCTCGTCATAAGCTACTACGTCAACTGCACCGGTAGCAAGCATTGGCTCGATAGCAAGCCAGTTGCCCATTAAGCCTACAAATACGTCATCCATTTCAAATCTTTGTACCAGCTCTTGACCTGTTTCAATAGAGCCTACCACTCTAAACCCTTTTGCTCCTATAGCCTTCGCTCTTTGCTGATATTCAGGAGTTCTTAGTTTCTGAATTGTGGCAACTCCTGCCCATGGCTGATGTCCATTAAATACAATATTTATATAGTCAGGATCAAATATTCCTAAGTCAGTATTCACTTCATGAGGCATAGGGGTTCCAAAAATAATATCCTGTACCATCTCCAGCCCAATTTGTGAATTATATATAGTTGCCAGACCTAATCTCAATGCCTTTAGGGCAAGAGATACATAGTCTCCGTCTACATTTGTCAAGCAGCTTGCTACACAGTTTTGCTCTTCATGCACTGTACCAGCCGGATACAAATTTAACTTTCTCCAGACTTCTTTTCTTTTCTTTGGAGCAAAAGCTTCAACCATAAGATTTGGCTCATCAACGCCAATATTTTGCTGATGTTCAAGAAGGTCAGCCAATTGGATTGCCATTTGGTTATTATCTTGGTTGGTATTGATACCAAGCTTCTCACACATCCATTTTAGCTTATTTGCATCTTTGATAGCAAAAGGGGTCTTACCTTCTGCTGTAGCCTTTAAAGTCCTAAAAGCTTCATAGGCGTGATGGCTGTACGTACCTGCGCCAAGAGTGTTCTGAATCAAAAGCTTTCTCATAGCATTTGCATCAGGTCCGATACCGCATACACCCTTGTCAATACCTTTCTCAATATTCCATCTGCATGGTCCGTGAGAACACAATTGACAGCTCATTCCCTGCAAACAGAATTTACAACGAATCTTCTCCTGCTGTTGCCAACGATCAAATACATTTGACATTCCATCTTCTCTAATTCTTACAAGCATTTCTTCAACAGAATCGTGATAACTGACACGACCTTCAGTTTTTTCCAGTATGGTTTCTCCCATTGTTCAAGCTCCTTTCATTTTTTGCACAAATTTACAGTTATTTATTTTCAATATTATTATCTCGAATGCTTGGGATTATATACTCTCAAAGTCATATTCTAAGAGCATTGGCTAATGTGATGCATATTTTGGATAAATTTTCAGAGTGTGACTGTAATCACATAAAAACAACTGGTTTGTGTTTATAATAAAGACATAACAGGAGAATGAAATATCACATAATGCAAAACCTAATAGAGCAAGTTTAAAATGGAGGGATAATTATGAACCATATATTTTCAAGTGCTGATACAATAGGCAACATCGTTGTTAACTTTCCAAAGGCTATCGATACCTTTAAGGAGTACAATATTGATTTTTGCTGCGGCGGTCATAGACCTCTTGCAGAGGCTCTAAAGGAGCAAAATCTCAGTGAAGCAACAGTAATTGATAAGCTTAATGAAGAATATGAAAGCTTCAAGGACAGCATTCATTCAGAAATCGACTGGAGAACTGCATCTTATTCGCAGTTAATAGACTATATTGTACAAAAACACCATACCTATTTGCAAAACGAGCTTCCTGCTCTAGGTCAACTGGTGTCCAAGATATTAAGAGTTCACGGAGAGCACCACATTGAACTTACTAAGGTGCACAAGCTTTTCAACAGTCTTAGAACAGAGCTTGAATCTCATCTAATTAAGGAAGAAGAAATACTTTTCCCTAAAATAAAGCAATATGAAAAAGACCCTTCTCCCGAACTGCTTAATAAAGCCCTAAAGACCATTACAGAGTTGGAAAACGAGCATACTGGAGCCGGGGATGTTTTAAAGGAACTCAGAAGAATCACAGACCAATATATGACTCCTCCCGATGGCTGCACTACTTATAGCTTAACCTACCAAAAGCTGTATGAGCTTGAATCAGATTTATTCCAGCACATACACATGGAAAACAATATCCTGTTTCCAAGATTGCAAGCCCTAAAGGGAGCACATACACATTAGAAAAATAACTTCGTTTTATGGTGCCTGGCACCATAAAACGAAGTTTTACCGCATTACAACTCTTCAAATCTATTTACTAGCCGTCCTTCTAGTTCAACCTGCTCTATAAACATTTCCAATGGCCTCACCCATATCCCCCGCTCTCCGTACAGCGCTTGATACACCACCAAGTCTTCCAAGGTCTCGGAATGCTTGGCAATGTATAAGACAAGGTATTCCTTTCCCTTAAAATGCCTATATTTTTGTCCTTGCATTATGGTGCGTTTACAATTCATGATATCCTACCTCTTTTCTCAACTGAGCAGAATTCTGTTTTAGTACAACAATACATTTAACTTTTTTAGTACTTCCAATAGCTTTGTCGTATCTATTGGCTTTGCTGCATATGCATCACATCCAATTTCAAAAGCTTTTTGCACAAAATCAGCCTCAGCAAGAGCAGTTGTCATTATTATCTTTGACCGCTTTTCTGACAACAACCCTTTTTGTGTTTCCAATTCCCGGATTGTCTTTAAAACTTTGACTCCATCCACCTTAGGCATCATGATATCCAAGCATATCAGATCATAAGGCTTTTCATCCTTCAAGGACATCAGAAAAGCATCTAATGCTTCTAACCCATCTACCACAATATCACATTCACCATATTTAGATAGAAATCCATACAAAAATTTTCGACTTACCATATCATCTTCCGCTATAAGTATTCTCATATGATACTCCTCCTTAGTTATTAACTGATTTTTTGAATGTTTCAAAATCATATCTTAACTGCAAAATACTAAGCAATGTTTCCTCAACACTTCCTCTTCTTGCAGCAAGCTCTACTTTAAATGCCGAATTTTTAAGTTCGTAGGCATCTATGGAATTGGCATATTCTTTTATCCTATGTGATAGTTTCTCTATCATCATAATGTTATTGCTATCCACAGCTTGTTCAAGCTCTGCCAACAGGTTAGCGATTTGAATTATGGATTGCTTGATCTGATCCTCTGCAATCATATTTCGCTTATCTTCAAATATCAATTCTCCATTATTTCTCAGCGTTACAGCCCCTATAAAAGATTGCGTCGCTCCGGTGGTTTCAACGTGGTCCAGCTTTTGATACAATTCCTCCATCTTAATAGGCTTAGGTAAATAATCATCCATTCCTATTGCAATAAATCTTTCTCTATCGCCATCTAACGCAAAAGCCGTAAGAGCTATTATTGGGGTATGTGTATTATAATGGCTTTCGATTTCCCTTATCATCTTTGTTGCTTCTATTCCGTCCATCTCAGGCATTTGTATATCCATAAGCACGACATCATATTTTTTTGTAATAAACATTGCAACCGCTTCCTGCCCGTTGGTAGCAAGCTCTACATTATATCCTCTTT
Source organism: Clostridiales bacterium GWB2_37_7 (assembly GCA_001797185.1). GTDB lineage: Bacteria > Bacillota > Clostridia > Lutisporales > Lutisporaceae > GWB2-37-7. Next base: position 4,162 of record MGOS01000075.1, on the reverse strand, counting down.
CCTTCAGAAGCTTGATAAGTACTCTTTGATTAATACTGTCATCCTCTGCTAAAAGTATTTTCAAGTATTCTGTATTTGGCTTTATTTCTACTTCTTTCTGTTTGAATGGATGAGCCTTCCCTTCATCAAAGGAAATTGTAAAGTAAAATATACTGCCTTTCCCCTTCTCACTTTCCAGCCAGATTTGTCCACCCATCATTTCAACAAGCTGCTTGGAAATTGCTAAGCCTAGCCCAGTTCCCCCATGCTTCTTTGTTATGGTTCCATCCAGCTGACTGAAGCTCTTAAATAGCTTTTCTTTCTCACTTATATCGATCCCTGCGCCTGTATCAGAAACCGAAAACAACAACCCGTACTTGTTTTTAGAGTTCGTATCTTTCTTAATGGTTACAAGAATTTCTCCTCTTTCTGTAAATTTTATAGCGTTGCTGATTAAATTGTTAAGTACCTGCTGCAGCCTTAGCGAATCCCCTGTTAAATACTGAGGTATAGAGGATGCAAATTGATAGCTAAGCTCTAAGCCTTTATCGGCTGCCTTTAAAGCATGGATTTTTATTGTTTCTTCAGCCAAAGCTTTTATATCAAAGCTGGTGTTTTGAATGGAGAGCTTACCTGCCTCCAGCTTTGAAAAGTCCAAGATATCATTGATAATGTTGAGTAATGAATTGGCACATAGCTTTGCAGTAGAAAGATTTTCATATTGCTCTGGTGTTACTTGTGTTAGCATTGTCAATTCAATCATACCTAACATGCCATTCAAAGGAGTTCTTATTTCATGGCTCATATTAGCCAGAAACTCGCTCTTGGCCTTACTGGCAGCCTCTGCCTGATCTTTTGCCTTTGTCAATTCCAATTCTGACATCTTTCTATCGTGTATATCTGTAAAAATAACCGCAAAACAGTGTTTCTCAGGGCTATAAACTGCTACAGAATACCACCGCTGTGTGATATTTGAAAAATATGATTCAACAAACTCACTTTGTCCCGTTAAAGCTGCTTTATAGAATCCTGATGCGTCAAACCTTCCTTTTTCAGATAGAAAAACATCGGTGAAACGTTTGCCTATCAGTTCATCGGAACTATGTCCAAAGTATCTTTCAAAAGCGCTATTTACTTGTACATACTCAAAATCAATGACATTTCCATTCACATCAAAAATAAGTCTATGATAAGCAATGGCTGCATTCATATTCATAAATAAGGAGTCGTATCTGCGTTGACTTTCTAAAACTTCTTTTTCCGCCTCTTTACGCTCAGATATATCTCTTACAATGCTTAATATTACTTTTTTCCCATCAATAATTGTACTCTGTGAACTTACCTCAACAGGAATACCTATCCCGTCTTTTCTATAATGTATTGCTTCAAAGGTTATACCCGCCAAACCCGCTTCATAAAGCTGCTGTATAGCAATATCGTCCTTATGTCTCAAATCAAATACAGACAGCTTTAACAGTTCCTCTTGAGTATACCCATAGGCTTTTATTGCTGCTTCATTTGCTTCTAAAATATGGCCACTTGTATCCACAAAAAGAATGATATCTTTTGCATGCTGTGACAAAAGCTTATATCTATTTAAAGCTTCGTCTCCTATTCTTTTCTCTGTAACATCATATATTTTTCCTACAAAGCCGATGAACTGACCTTCTAAGTCATAATAGGGTCCTCCTCTGCTTGTACACCAGCGATATTCCCCATCCTTGCGCCTAAGTCTTATGGTTTCCTTAAATACATCTCGCCTCTCAAAAGCTTCTGAGTATACCTTTAAATATCTTACTATATCTTCACTATGGATAATTTTTTTCCATCCATCTCCTAAGGCATCTTCAGCTTTGATACCTGTAAAATCCAAAAACCCCTTGTTTACAAAGTCACACTCCATGCTTAAATTGGTACTCCACACCAAATCAGGCAAATGGTCAATAACGTTCATACAAAAATCCCTGGACTTTATAATCGCAATTTCTTTATTTTTACGATCTGTTATATCCATGATAGATACAATTACACTTTTTTTACCATCAATATATATAGGTGTAATACTTGCCTTAAACCAATAGTATAGCTCCTTTCCATTTCTGACTATTACTTTATTGAATTCTATATCCTTAGAATATATATCAGCTTCAAATGCTGCATCAGAGGCAATTCTTAAATCGCATAGGGTGCATGTGAAGCTTGATCCACACTCAAATCCACCTATTTTGCTCCCTTTACAATTAATGCTGCTGCCTATTCTTTTGCCAAGTATTTCTTCCAGTCTTTTTTCCATAATTTTTAAAGCAGCATCATTTGCGGCACTGATTCTTCTGGTCTCATCTAAGGTGATCATCCCTATGGGCGCGGAATTAATGATAAGCTTAAGATTACTACCTTCACGCTCCATAGCACGTTCTGAGCTTCTCAGAAAAGTAATATCTCTAAAAACCATAACAACTCCTTCAGTTTCTTCTTCCGCGAATTTTACAGGAGTGCATGTAGCTGATATGTATTTCTTTGCACCATCTTTTGT
>MGOS01000075.1:0-1582 GCA_001797185.1 Clostridiales bacterium GWB2_37_7 | reverse complement strand
GCGTCTTCAGAAGTCCAGCCTGTTATATTTTCTGCAGCTGAGTTCATATAAATAATTTTTCCGTCCTTGTCAGTTGTGATAATCCCATCACCCAAACAATCTAATATGATATCAGAATGCTTATAATTATTATTTATATTGTTAAGACTCATATATGCCACCTTCTTATTATAAATAGGTTTAATTTTTAATTTCTGCTTTACTTATCTGTTTAACTTAATACTTTATATATCAAATTAGGAATCATATCCAAGGCCGCTTGTTTTTCAACCGCTCCTATTTCATGAGCTACCTTTGGCATGCCATATACTACAGAGGTCTTTTCATCTTGACCTATAGTCCTTGCGCCTTTTCTTCTCATAGAGAGAAGCCCTTTAGCACCGTCATATCCCATGCCTGTTAACAATATCCCTATGGCATTATTCCCAGCCTCTTTTGCTACAGATTCAAATAAGACATCTACAGAAGGACAATGCCCTGTAACCTTTTCTCCTACGAAACATTCCACTTTATATGCATCACCAAAACGCCTTATCCTCATATGTTTGTCTCCAGGCGCTATGAATACTTTACCTGGCTCAATATAATCACCATTTTCTGCTTCTTTAACAAATAATGCTGTTGTATTATTTAGTCTTTCTGCAAACATCCTAGAAAAAACCGGAGGGATATGTTGTACAATGACTATGCCAGGCATTTCCTGTGGCAAGGATTTTAATATTACACTTATAGCTTGAGGGCCTCCCGTTGAAGCTCCAATGGCTATGATTTTATTTCTTACATTCTTCATTGAAGAATTTATATTTCTTTGTTCTAACATTTGGGGCTTTATAACATTGGCACTGGCTGCTATTTTAACCTTTTCTACAAGCTCCAATATAAAGCTCTCTACAGCGTTTGGTGAAATTGCATTTGGTTTGGATAAAAAATCAACTGCACCCGCTGAAATTGCATCAAAAACCGCATCACTTATAGTGCTTACTACAATAACCGGCAGCATGTATTGAGGGAGCAATCTTCTGATAAACTCAATACCATTCATTTTTGGCATCTCAACATCACAAATCATAACATCAGGCATATGTTTAATAATCTTATCTCTAGCATCAAAAGGGTCAGTAGCTACAGCAACGACTTTGATGCTAGGATCTATTGATATTCCTCTTGATATAATTTCTCTAAATAATAATGAGTCATCTACAATTAACACTTTGATAATATCATGGTTCTTCACGTAATCACCTCAAATAATAAGAATATATGATATGACTTAAGCTTTTCTATAAACTGCGGGTATTACATATCTATAATTGGATTCCTCTCTCTTCAAGGATTCAGAATGTCCTATAAACAAATAGCCGCCACTTTCAGTCACTTCATAAAACTTTCGGACCAGCTCCATTTTGGTTGTATTATCAAAATATATCATAACATTTCTGCAAAAAATAGTTTGAAACTTTTTCTTGAAAGGAAAAACATCATCCATTAAATTAATCTCTTGTGCTAGCTTTTAATCTTCCATAATTTTATAAATGAAAAACTCCAGCACATTATGTAACCTATCATTAACCGCTAAAAAAAT
>MGOS01000074.1:70208-78296 GCA_001797185.1 Clostridiales bacterium GWB2_37_7 | reverse complement strand
AGAAGGCGGAAGAACAGTAGGAGCTGGAGCAGTTGCTTCAATACTAGCTGACAAATAATTCTGACCATCAAAAATCTTTCTAGAAGATAAATATCTTAAAGGACTAGGAAGAACATAATCCCTAAGGGATTATGTTTCACCTAGTCCTTTAGGGTTATTTATAAGTATAAAAAAAATATAATAAATTTTTCTAAAACCCTTGTATTTTATCCATTTATGTTATAAAATATATAAGGTTATGTAATTAGCATGCGATGAAGTAAGAGGTTGCAGTGATTGTTTGCACTTACGCCATTGAGCAAGCAGATACTGGTTAATTCTTGCGGAGTAATGTCCGATTTGAAACCGGGCGACCTACTGCGACACCGATCGGGGCTTCTAATGTTTATCTAAATGTACATTAATAAATTTATGTGTATCATTAGGTACACATAAATAAAAATTAGAACACACCCGGATAAGTGTATTGCAGTATGCGGTCGTACGTAAGCAAAATAGCGTGCGATGAAAAGGAGGGAACGAAATGGCAAAGCAAAAAATTAGAATCAGATTAAAAGCGTATGATCACACTTTAATCGATCAATCAGCTGAGAAAATCGTTGAAACTGCAAAGAGAACTGGTGCACAGGTATCAGGTCCAGTGCCGCTGCCAACAGAAAAAGAGATCATCACAATACTTAGAGCGGTGCACAAGTACAAAGATTCAAGAGAGCAGTTTGAAATGAGAACACATAAGAGACTGATTGACATTCTAAGCCCAACGCCAAAGACAATCGACTCACTAATGAGACTCGATTTGCCAGCTGGTGTAGATATTGAAATTAAACTTTAATTGATAAAGATATGAATGTATCCTAATCGATTTAGTATGATCGCCAAAAGGTGATCCGCTGTAAATTATGGAGGTGGAACAATGAAAAAAGCAATACTTGGTAAAAAAGTCGGAATGACACAAGTGTTTGATAGTGAAGGCAGAGCATTGCCAGTAACTGTTATAGAAGCAGGTCCAAACGTAGTAGTTCAAAAGAAGACAATGGAAAACGATGGATATGAAGCTATACAGGTTGGTTTTGTAGATGCAAAGGAAAGAAGAGTAACAAAGGCTTTAAAAGGTCACTTTTCAAAAGGTAAGATTGCAACTAAAAAGTATCTAAGAGAATTTAGACTTGAAGGTGCAGCTGGTTTTGAAGTAGGTCAAGAATTTAAAGCTGATGTATTCACGGTTGGAGAAAAAGTTGATATAAGCGGCGTATCAAAAGGTAAAGGATTCCAAGGCGCAATTAAGAGACACAATTTCCACAGAGGACCAATGACTCACGGTTCAAAATATCACAGAGCAGCAGGTTCAATGGGAGCATCATCAGATCCATCAAGAACATTCAAGGGTAAGAAGCTGCCAGGACATATGGGAGCTCAGAATGTTACAGTTCAAAACCTAGAAGTAGTAATGGTCGATCCAGAAAAGAACGTAATATTGGTTAAAGGCGGAGTGCCTGGCATCAGGGGTTCACTGGTTATGATAAAGGATTCCGTAAAGGCTTAATATACGTTAAGAGAAAGGAGGATATGTTATGCCTAAAGTAGCGGTATATAACATAAATGGAAATCAAGTTGGTGAAATGGAATTAAACGAAAACACGTTTGGTGCAGACATCAACGTAGAAGCAATGCATCAGGTAGTAAGGATGCTTCTTGCTAATAGAAGACAAGGTAATCAATCCACTCTTACAAGAGCAGAAGTAAGAGGCGGTGGCATAAAGCCATGGAGACAAAAAGGAACAGGTAGAGCGAGACATGGCAGCATAAGATCACCACAATGGAGACACGGTGGTGTGGTATTTGCTCCAAAGCCAAGATCCTACAGATATTCAGTGCCAAAGAAGATAAAGAGAATTGCTATGAAATCAGCTTTGAGCTCAAAGGTAACAGACAATGAAATAATCATTGTTGACGAGCTAAACTTTGCAGCACCAAAAACAAAGCAGGTTGTTGGCATGCTTGACAGCTTAAAGGCTGGAGCAAAGGTTTTATTGGTATTGGCAGATAAGAATGACAATGTAGAAAAATCAGCAAGAAATATAGAGGGTGTTAAAACAGCTCTAGTGAATACATTGAACGTATACGATATCCTGAATTGCAATAAGTTCATAATCACTAAGGAAGCAGCTGAGAAAGTTATGGAGGTGTATGCATAATGAACGCTTATGATATAGTAAGAAAGCCTGTTATAACAGAAAAAAGCATGAACGAAATGGCTGATAAGAAATACACCTTTATAGTAGATGTAAATACAAACAAGACCGAGATTAAAAAGGCAATCGAAGAAGTTTTCAAGGTAAAGGTAGAAAAGGTTAATACAGTTAGAGTGCTTGGTAAAATGAAAAGACAGGGCAGATTCGAAGGTAGAAGACCTAGCTACAAGAAAGCTATTGTAAAGCTTACCGCTGAAAGCAAGGGAATCGAGTTCTTCGAAGGTCTATAATCCGGTAGCTTGAAATAACAGCTACTCGTTGTAAGAAAAGGAGGAGAAACAATGGCTTTAAGAAAGTATAATCCAACTTCTCCAGCTAGACGTTTCATGACAGTTTCAACCTTTGAAGAAATTACAAGAACTGAACCAGAAAAATCTCTGGTTGAAATATTGAAAAGTAAAGCTGGAAGAAATAATTATGGTAAGATTACTGTTAGACATCATGGCGGCGGACACAAGAGAAAATACAGAATCATAGATTTCAAGAGAGACAAAATGGATGTACCTGCAAAGGTAGCAACAATCGAGTACGATCCAAACAGATCAGCTAATATCGCTCTTTTGAACTACGCAGATGGTGAGAAGAGATATATCATAGCTCCTAACGGATTGAAGGTTGGAGACACAGTTATCTCATCTGCAGCAGCAGATATAAAGGTAGGTAACTGCTTGCCGCTTAAGAACATACCAGTAGGTTCTATCATACACAACATAGAGCTTAAGGCTGGTAAGGGCGCTCAGCTTGTAAGAGCTGCCGGCAACTCAGCTCAGCTAATGGCAAAGGAAGGGGACTACGCTTCAGTAAGACTCCCATCCAGCGAAGTTAGAATGATTAGAATAGAGTGTAAGGCAACAATCGGTCAAGTTGGAAACCTAGATCATGAAAACATAAACCTAGGTAGTGCGGGAAGAACAAGACACTTAGGTATCAGACCTACAGTAAGAGGTTCTGTAATGAACCCTTGTGATCACCCACACGGTGGTGGTGAAGGTAAATCACCTATCGGTAGACCAGGTCCTGTTACTCCTTGGGGTAAGCCAGCACTTGGATACAAGACAAGAAACAACAAGAAAGCTTCATCAAAGTTTATTGTTAAGAGAAGAAACGCGAAGTAATATGTCGCTGACAAATAATATCAATAATTTTGGAGCAGCATAAAGCGGGAAGGAGGCAAATTAATGAGCCGTTCTACAAAAAAAGGACCTTACGTTGATGAGAAACTATTGGCTAGCATAATTGCTATGAACGAGTCTGGAAAGAAGACAGTGATTAAGTCATGGTCAAGAAGATCCACAATATTCCCAGAAATGGTAGGACATACAATTGCTGTTTATGATGGCAGAAAGCATGTACCTGTATATTGTGTAGAAGAAATGGTTGGCCATAAGCTTGGTGAATTTGCACCAACTAGAACCTACAGAGGTCATGGAAACCATACTGAAAGATCAACTTCTTTAAAATAAGTTAAGATATCCAAAGACAATCGAGTTTGGAAGGAGGTATATCCTATGGTAGCGAGAGCGCACGTTAGATATATAAGAATGTCCTCGAGAAAGGCTGATATTGTAAATGCTTTGATCAGAGGAAAGAAAATTGGAGATGCGTTTGCAATACTTAGACATACTCCGAAGGCTGCTTCAATCATATTGGAAAAGCTTTTGAAGTCAGCAGTAGCAAATGCTGAAAATAATCACAACATGGATGTTGATAAGTTGTATGTAGCTGAGGCTTTTTCAACTCAAGGCCCAACACTAAAGAGATTCAGAGCTAGAGCGATGGGCCGCGGAGTTAGAATCCTTAAGAGAACATGCCATATAACAATAGCGGTGGCAGAAAAAGAATAAAGGAGGGAATCTTAGTGGGCCAAAAGGTAAATCCACATGGACTTAGAGTCGGTATAATAAAAGATTGGGATACTAAGTGGTTTGCAAATGATAAAAACTTTGCTGATTATTTAGTTGAAGACCATAAAATAAGAGAATTTTTGAAGGCTAAGCTTTTCGTAGCGGGCGTATCAAGAATCGAAATTGAGAGAACAGCTAACAAGGTTAGAATTAACATTCATGCAGCAAAGCCTGGTATCATAATCGGTAAGGGCGGAGCAGGCATAGAAGCGTTAAGAAAGCAAGTTGAAGCTATGGTTGCTAACAAAAATATAAACATAAATATTACTGAAGTAAAGGTGCCAGAAATGGATGCACAACTGGTAGCTGAGAACATAGCAGCACAGCTTGAGAAGAGAATTTCCTTCAGAAGAGCAATGAAGCAAACTATGCAAAGAACAATGAGAAGCGGCGCAAAGGGTATTAAGACTATGTGCGCAGGCAGACTTGGCGGAGCAGAAATTGCAAGAAGTGAATGGTATCGTGAAGGAACAATTCCTCTACAGACTTTAAGAGCGGATATTGATTATGGCTTTGCAGAAGCACATACAACATACGGCAGATTAGGTGTTAAGGTCTGGATTTATAAAGGGGAGGTTCTTCCAGAAGCTAAAGCTATGAAAGTAGCGGCTAAAACAGTTGTGGAAGGAGGAGAAGCATAAATGTTAATGCCAAAAAGAGTGAAGCGTCGTAAACAGATGCGAGGCAGAATGACAGGTAAAGCTACTAGAGGTAACTTTATAGCTTACGGTGAATTTGGAATACAAGCATTAGAGCCAGCTTGGATAACAAGCAATCAAATAGAAGCAGCTAGACAGGCAATGACAAGATATACAAAAAGAGGCGGTAAGTTCTGGATAAAGATATTCCCAGATAAGCCTGTTACTGAGAAACCAGCAGAAACTCGTATGGGTTCCGGTAAAGGTTCACCAGAGTACTGGGTAGCAGTAGTTAAACCAGGCAGAGTACTTTTTGAGGTAGCTGGAGTAAGCGAAGAAGTTGCAAGAGAAGCTATGAGACTCGCTATGCATAAGCTTCCTGTAAAGTGCAAGTTCGTTACTCGCCAAGAAACTGATGAAATGGTTGGTGATGTAAATGAAAGCTAATAAAATGCGCGATATGGCAATAAGTGAGTTAGAGCAAAAGTTAGTAGAGCTTAAGGGTGAACTATTCAACCTGAGATTCCAAATGGCTACAGGCCAATTGGAAAATCCCATGAGAGTTAGGGATGTTAAAAAATCTATAGCTAGAATAAAAACCATCCTTAGAGAAAGAGAACTCAAATCAGTTGAGGCAAAGTAAGATAGGAGGTTTATGTGATGGAATCAGTTGAAAGAAACGATAGAAAAACCAGAATTGGTAAAGTAGTAAGCAACAAGATGGATAAGACAGTTGTTGTTGCTATCGAGACTTTGGTTAGTCACCCGCTTTACAAGAAGTCAGTAAAGAGAACGACAAAGTTCAAAGCACATGACGAAAACAACGAGTGCAATATCGGTGACAGAGTAAGAATAATGGAAACAAGACCTCTAAGTAAGGAAAAAAGATGGAGACTTGTTGAGATAATAGAAAGAGCTAAGTAAAATTCCGAAAGGAGGATTATAAATGATACAACAAGAAAGTCGTTTAAGTGTAGCAGATAACTCTGGTGCAAAAGAATTGTTGTGCATCCGTGTTTTAGGCGGTTCAACGAGACGATATGCAAATATCGGTGATATAATAGTAGCCTCGGTTAAAGATGCAACACCAGGCGGTGTTGTTAAAAAGGGTGATGTAGTAAAAGCTGTTGTTGTAAGAAGCGTTAAAGGCTTGAGAAGAGTTGACGGCAGCTACATTAAATTCGATGATAATGCTGCGGTAATAATAAAGGACGATAAACAGCCAAAGGGCACACGTATATTCGGACCTGTTGCGAGAGAGTTAAGAGAAAAAGAGTTCATGAAAATATTATCCCTCGCACCCGAAGTGCTTTAATAGGAGGTGGCAAGGATGGAAGCGAGTAAGCTACACGTAAAAAAAGGAGATTCAGTAGTTGTAATCTCTGGTAAAGATAAAGGCAAAAGGGGCAAAGTTTTAGTAGCAATGCCAAAGGATAGCAAGGTAATTGTTGAAGGTATCAATATGAGCACAAAGCATAAGAAACCTTCAAAAAATGTTCAGCAAGGCGGTATAATCCACCAAGAATCACCAGTTTTCAGCTCAAAGGTAATGCTTTGGTGCGATAAGTGCAAAAAAGGCGTCAGAGTTGGACATAAAATGCTGGATGACAAATCAAAAGTTAGATACTGCAAGAGCTGCGGAGATGTTTTTGATAAATAATTAGCTCTGAAGGGAGGTAGTAAACTTGAATAGACTAAAAGAAAAGTACTTGAATGAAGTAGCTCCTGCTATGATGCAGAAGTTCCAATATAAAAGCGTTATGCAAATACCAAAGCTTGAAAAGATCGTAGTTAACATGGGTCTTGGTGATACAAAGGATAACGCTAAGGGTTTAGAGTCAGCTGTTGCTGATTTAGGCATTATAACTGGTCAAAAGCCAATCGTTACTAAAGCCAAAAAATCAATAGCTGCGTTTAAGGTTAGAGAAGGCATGAACATAGGCGCGAAAGTTACACTTCGCGGCGAAATAATGTTTGAGTTTGTAGACAAATTGTTCAATGTCGCTCTACCAAGAGTTAGAGACTTTAGAGGCGTATCTGCTAAAGCTTTTGACGGCAGAGGCAATTACGCATTGGGAGTAAAGGAACAGCTTATATTCCCAGAAATAGAATATGATAAAGTAGACAAGGTTAGAGGAATGGATATCATATTTGTAACTACAGCTAATACAGACGAAGAGGCTAGAGAGTTATTGAAGCTTCTTGGTATGCCATACGCAAACCAATAGATAGGAGGGGTTAATTTGGCTAAAAAAGCTATGATATTAAAGCAGCAGAAGACTCCAAAGTTTTCGACACAAGCATATAGCAGATGTAGATTGTGCGGAAGACCACATGCTTATCTAAGAAAATTTGGTATCTGTCGTATATGCTTTAGAGAATTGGCATATAAAGGACAAATACCTGGAGTTAAAAAGGCTAGCTGGTAATGCTGGATAATAGACATCCTCATATAACAACTTATACAATAAGGGAGGTTATGGTTTAATGGTTATTTGTGATCCGATTGCTGATATGCTAACACGTATTAGGAATGCAAACACTATCAAACATGAAAAAGTAGATGTTCCTACTTCAAAGATAAAGAAAGCTATAGCACAAATACTAGTTGATGAAGGCTATATAAAAGATTTCGAAGTTCTAGAAGATGGCACAAGAAGTAATATAAGAATCACTTTAAAGTACGGTGCTAATAAGACAAAGGTTATAACAGGCCTTAAGAGAATAAGCAAGCCAGGCTTAAAGGTTTATGCAGCTAAGGATGAGGTACCGAAGGTACTAGGCGGTTTGGGCATCGCTATTCTGTCAACATCAAGCGGCATTATGACTGACAAGACTGCTAGAAACCAAGGAATAGGCGGAGAAGTTCTTGCCTACATTTGGTAAAATCTTTTTGAACAGGAGGTGCAAGAATGTCAAGAATTGGTAAGTTACCTGTAGCGATTCCTCAAGGCGTTGATTTTAATCTCGGCGAAGAGAATCTAGTTACAGTAAAAGGTCCAAAAGGACAATTGGTTAAAAAAATGCATAAAGATATGCTTATATCTATAGAAGATGGTCAGGTATTCGTTAGAAGACCTAGCGATCAAAAAATGCACAGAGCGTTACACGGACTAACAAGAGCACTTGTTAGCAACATGGTTGAAGGAGTTTCAAAGGGCTTTGAAAGAACTTTGGATATCAACGGTGTTGGTTATAGAGCGCAAAAGCAAGGCAGCAAGCTTGTGTTAACAATGGGTTATTCACATCCTGTTGAACTTGTAGATCCAGATGGTATAACAACTGAAGTTCCAG
>MGOS01000074.1:39425-70184 GCA_001797185.1 Clostridiales bacterium GWB2_37_7 | reverse complement strand
TGTAAGACCACCAGAGCCATATCTAGGCAAAGGTATAAAGTACAGTGACGAAGTTATCAGACGTAAAGAAGGAAAAACAGGTAAGAAATAAAAAGGGGTGAAACAGGGTGATAACTAAAGCAAGTAAAAATGCTGCAAGACAGAAAAGACATTTAAGATTAAGAAACAAAGTGCATGGAACTGCTGAAAGACCAAGATTAAATGTGTTTAGAAGCTTGAACAATATTTATGCACAAGTTATAGACGATGCATCAGGAGTAACTTTAGTATCAGCCTCAACTTTAGATAAGGAAGTCAAGGACCAAATTGGTCATGGCGGCAACAAGGAATCAGCAAAAAAAGTTGGAGAACTGATAGCAAAGAGAGCCCTTGAAAAAGGTATTAACAAAGTAGTATTTGACAGAGGTGGATATATATATCACGGAAGAATTCTCGAGCTTGCAGGAGCAGCGAGAGAAGCAGGATTAGAATTCTAATCAAAGGAGGGAAATAAATGCAGCTAATAGATGCAAGCAAGCTTGATCTTAAAGAAAGAGTTGTTGCGATAAACAGAGTTGCTAAGGTTGTAAAAGGCGGTAGAAACTTTAGATTTAGTGCAATAATAGTTGTTGGTGACGGCAACGGATATATTGGCGTAGGAACTGGCAAGTCAGTTGAAGTTCCTGAAGCTATAAGAAAAGGCGTAGAAGATGCAAAGAAGAACCTAGTTAAGGTTCCTATGGTTGGAACAACAATACCTCATAAGATAACTGGTACAGCTGGTGCCGGTACAGTATTGTTGATGCCTGCACCAGAAGGTACTGGCGTTATAGCTGGTGGTCCAGTTCGTGCAGTACTAGAATTAGCAGGTATAAAAGATATCGTTACAAAGTCTCTTAGATCAAATAACCCTAGAAATATGGTTAATGCTACAATACAAGGACTGTCATCTCTTAAAACAGTAGAAGAAGTAGCACAATTAAGAGGCAAATCCATAGAAGAGATAAGAGGTTAAGGAGGGATCAGCCTTGGCTAAATTAAACATTAAGCTAGTAAGAAGCACTATCGGCAGAAAGCAAGATCAAATAGCTACAGTAAAAGCTTTAGGTCTTAAGAAGCTTAATAGCGAAGTAGAGCAAGAAGATACACCTCAAATCAGAGGTATGATACAAAAGGTTTCACATCTAGTTGAAGTTAAGGAAATATAACAAGGAGGTGTAGACGATGAAGTTGCACGAGCTAAGACCCGCAGAAGGCTCAACAAAGAACAAAAAGAGACTTGGTAGAGGAACAGCATCTGGCCAAGGTAAATCTGCAGGTAAGGGTCAAAAGGGTCAAAACTCCCGTTCTGGCGGTGGTGTAAGACTAGGCTTTGAAGGCGGTCAAATGCCTTTATACAGAAGACTTCCAAAGGTTGGTTTTACTAACATATGGAGAAAAGAGTATGCTGTAGTAAACCTATCAGATTTAGATGTATTTGAAAATGGCTCAGTTGTTACAATAGAAGCTCTTAAAGAAGCTGGGCTTGTAAAAGCGATGAAGAGCGGAGTTAAAATACTTGGAAACGGTGAAATAAGCAAGAACCTAACAGTTCAAGCACATAAGTTCAGCAAAACAGCGGCTGATAAAATTACTGCAGCAGGAGGAAAGGTAGAGGTGATTTAAGGTGTTCAACACTTTGAGAAATGCTTGGAAAATTCCTGATTTAAGAAATAAGATGATGTTTACACTTGCAATGTTGATTGTATTCAGATTTGGTACTTTCGTATCTGTACCTGGTATGAATATCGAAGCTATAAAGCAATTGGTCACAAGCGGTGGATTACTAGGTTTCTTTGATGTAATTTCGGGTGGAGCATTCAACAACTTTTCGATATTTACTATGAGTATCACACCATATATCAATGCCTCTATCATTATGCAGCTGTTGACTATTGCAATTCCAAGCCTTGAAGCCTTATCAAAAGAAGGCGAAGAAGGTAGAAGAAAGATTGCTCAATATGTTAGATATGCAACAGTTGTACTAGCGCTTGTACAAGGTATCGCAATAAGCTATGGCTTAAGAGGATATCTAATCGAGAGAAACTTCTGGACATATACAGTAGTAGCCCTTTCCTTAACAGCAGGAACAGCATTCCTAATGTGGTTGGGTGAACTTATCAATGAAAAGGGAATAGGTAATGGTATCTCGCTGCTAATTTTTGCAGGTATCGTATCAAGAATACCTGTTGGAATTAACAAGCTATACCTTGCATACCTTGACAAAACAGTTAACATATTAACACTAATTATCTTCTTGCTGGTTGCAGTTGCTATCATAATGGCTGTTGTATACATTCAAGAAGGTCAAAGAAGAATACCTGTACAGTATGCAAAAAGGGTTGTTGGAAGAAAGATGTACGGCGGACAAAGCACGCATATACCTCTAAAGGTAAACCAAGCGGGTGTTATACCTGTAATATTCGCAATGTCATTATTAACCTTCCCAACACAAATAGCGAGTTTCTTCCCAAATTCAGCTTTCTATGGCTTCATGACAAAGTACTTTGATTGGGGAACTCCGCTTCAGGGCATAATGTATGCATTGCTAATAATTGGTTTTACATACTTCTATACAGCAGTTACATTTAATCCTGTAGAAGTATCAAACAATATAAAGAAATACGGTGGTTTTATACCAGGTATCAGACCTGGCAAGCCAACAACGGATTTCATAGTAAAATCTCTAAACAGAATTACATTGGTAGGAGCTATATTCCTAGCGGTAATAGCAATAATACCAATATTCCTTTTGAAGTTTGCACAAATACCGGTATACTTCGGTAGTACTTCACTTCTAATTGTAGTTGGTGTTGCAATGGACTTTGTTAAGCAAGTTGAAGCACAAATGGTAATGAGAAACTACCAAGGCTTCCTTAAGTAGAAGTGTGGATTGGAGATATCAGATAAAATGAGAATTGTATTACTAGGCTCTCCGGGGTCAGGAAAAGGTACACAGGCTAGCAGAATAATCGGGAAGTACAACATACCACATATCTCTACTGGAGATATATTCAGAGATAACATAAAGCGTCAAACCAGCATTGGCTTGGAAGCAAAAAAGTTCATTGACAAGGGCCACCTGGTGCCAGATGATCTGACATTAAAGATTATTGAGGACCGCTTTATACAACCTGATTGCGCAGAGGGATTTTTACTTGACGGCTTCCCGAGAACTATTGTTCAGGCAGAAGCACTGGAGCTTGAACTTCAGAAAAACGTCAAAAAATTAGATGCAGTAGTCAATCTTGATGTACATGATGAAGCAATTATTAGTCGAATGACTGGCAGGAGAGTTTGCAGTAAGTGCGGAGCGACATACAATTTGACCTTTAATAAGCCAACTGTAGATAACATTTGTGATAAATGCGGTGGAGCACTTCTCATAAGAGAAGATGATAAACTGGAAACAGTGACAAACAGGTTAAAGGTGTACAAAACTGAAACCCAACCACTAATTGACTTTTATAAACAAAAGGGCATTTTGATAACAGTAAATGGGGAACTTGATGCTGAGGTTGTGTTTCAAAATATTTGCAATGCATTGGAGCAGTTTTAATGATAAGTATTAAATCGGCTAAGGAATTAGAACAGATGCGTATTGCCGGCAGAATCGTTGCAGAAACGCATGAAAAGCTAAAAGAGGTAATTAGGCCAGGTATTACAACAAAGGAACTCGATATAATTGCAGAGGAGTACATTAGAAAAAGTGGTGCACTGCCTGCATTTAAAGGTTATTATGGATTTCCTGCAAGTATATGTACATCTATTAACGAGCAAGTAGTACACGGCATACCTGGTCCTGTGGTTCTAAAGAGCGGAGACGTTGTAGGCATAGACATCGGTGCTATATATGATGGCTACTATGGAGATGCTGCAAGAACCCATGGCATAGGCGAAATCAGCAGCAATGCGCAAAAACTAATTAAGGTTACTCAGGAAAGCTTCTTTGCTGGCATTGAATATGCTAGGGAGGGCAACAGATTATCTGATATATCACATGCTATTCAGAGCTATGTTGAGTCCCATGGATATTCAGTAGTAAGAGATTTGGTGGGTCACGGTATCGGCAAAAAGATGCACGAGGATCCACAAATACCCAACTATGGAGCGCCCGGAAGAGGGCCGAGACTAGCAGCAGGTATGGCACTTGCGATTGAACCTATGGTTAACCAAGGCAAGTATGCTGTCAAGACTTTAAGTGACGGATGGACGGTAGTGACAGCTGATGGAAGTCTATCAGCACACTATGAAAATACAATAGTAATAACCAAAGAAGCACCTGAACTACTTACACATTTGTAAGAAAAGAGGGTGAAAGCATGAACAGAGCTACGGAAGGGCAGCTGGTCATAGCTACAGCTGGTAGGGATGCAAATAAAAAATTCATTATCACATGTATAATAAATGACCAGTATGTCTATATTTCAGATGGGGACTCACGAAAAATTGAGAAGCCTAAGATGAAAAAGCTTAAGCACCTGAAGCTGACCAAGTACGTTTCAAATGAAATAGCGCAAGGACTTCAGCAGAACTTAAAGATTACAAATAGTGTGATAAATAAATGTATTAAATCCCTTGATTCGTATCGAGAACAGGAGGTTTGATTACCCAATGTCAAAAAATGATGTAATTGAAGTAGAGGGTAAAGTATTAGAAGCTTTACCAAATGCAATGTTTCAAGTAGAATTAGAAAATGGACATAAAATATTAGCTCACATATCGGGCAAGCTTCGAATGAACTTCATTCGAATATTGCCAGGAGATAAAGTTACAATTGAACTATCGCCTTATGATTTGACAAGAGGTCGAATCACATGGCGCGGTAAATGATTAGGGAGGGTTTAAGATGAAAGTTAGACCATCGGTTAAGCCTATTTGCGAAAAATGCAAAATCATCAGAAGACATGGCAGAGTAATGGTAATCTGTGAAAACCCAAAGCATAAGCAAAAGCAGGGTTAGTCACAATCGAGGTAGCGGCTGCACGAAGGACTAAGGTCTGGTAGTGGCCTCGATTATAACATATAAAAACTTTTTGAGATCATATTGGAGGTGTAAGAACGAATGGCAAGAATTGCCGGTGTCGATTTACCAAGAGAGAAAAGAGTAGAAATTGGCCTCACATATATATTCGGTATAGGAAGGGTAGCTTCCAATGCAATATTAGCTGAAGCAGGAATCAGTCCAGATACAAGAGTAAAGGATTTGACAGAAGCAGAGGTTGGTAAGCTAAGAGAGATTATTGACAGAAACCACAGAGTGGAAGGTGACCTTAAGAGAGATATCGCTTTAAATATAAAGAGATTAATGGAAATAGGTTGCTATAGAGGACTTCGTCATAGAAGAGGTCTTCCTGTAAGAGGTCAAAGAACAAAGACGAATGCAAGAACGAGAAAAGGTCCAGCACGTACAGTGGGTGCAAAAAGAAAATAGAAAAGGAGGTTTGCTTAAATGGTAGCAAAGCCAAAGGCTAAAAAAGCTAGAAAAAGAAGAGAAAGAAAAAATGTTGAAAGAGGAGCTGCGCATATCCAATCAACATTTAACAATACACTCGTAACATTGACAGACCTTCATGGTAATGCACTTTCATGGTCTAGTGCGGGCTCATTGGGCTTTAGAGGATCAAGAAAGAGCACACCATATGCAGCGCAAATGGCTGCTGAAACAGCTGCTAAGGGAGCTATGGAGCACGGTTTAAAAAATATCGAAGTATATGTAAAGGGACCTGGATCAGGTAGAGAAGCTGCTATAAGAGCTCTACAAGCTGCAGGCCTGGAAGTAAGCTTGATAAAAGATGTAACTCCTATACCTCATAATGGCTGCAGACCACCGAAACGCAGAAGAGTATAGTATAATAGGAGGTGTTGTAACAAATGGCAAGATATACAGGTGCTGTGTGCAAGCTCTGCAGAAGAGAAGGCATGAAGCTGTATTTAAAAGGTGACCGTTGCTTCACAGACAAGTGTTCTGTTGGTAGAAGAGCATATGCTCCAGGTCAGCATGGTATGACAAGAAAGAAGCCATCAGGCTATGGAATGCAATTAAGAGAGAAGCAAAAGGTGAAGAGAGTATATGGTATTCTTGAAAACCAATTCAGATTATTATTTGCAGAAGCAGATAGACAAAAGGGAGTTACAGGTGAAACCCTGTTAAGACTTCTTGAATTAAGATTAGACAATGTAGTTTACAGAATGGGCTTTGGTGATTCAAGAAAAGAAGCTAGACAGCTTGTTAGACATGGACACTTTATAGTAAATGGCAAGAAGGTTAATATTCCTTCATACGAAGTTAAATTAAATGATTTAATAGCTGTAAAAGCTTCAAGCAAAGCTTCAGAGAAGTTTAAAGCTTTAGCTGAAGAAGCAACAGCAAAGACTGCACCACAATGGTTGTCAGTTAACGCTGAAATGATGGAAGCAAGAGTAATAACTCTACCTGCAAGAGAAGATATCGATATTCCGATAGAAGAGCACTTAATCGTAGAATTGTATTCAAGATAAACCATCGTATAGTTTTGTTAATGAATCAGTTACCCTCGAATATCTTATATTGTTTAAAGGCATTATACGTGGTTGCATATAGTGATAATATTGAGCATATGTGTAATGCCCAGTACGGTAATCAGCTTAATAAGGAGGGTTTAAAAGGATGATAGAAATAGAAAAGCCAAAAATTGAATGTATAGAAATGTCACAAGACTTTACCTATGGTAAGTTTGTCGTAGAACCACTGGAAAGAGGATACGGTACTACCCTTGGTAATTCCTTAAGGCGTATTCTTCTATCGTCGCTTCCGGGTGCAGCAGTTACATCCCTTAAGATTGACGGCGTACTCCATGAATTCTCAGCAATTCCGGGAGTAGCCGAGGATGTAATCGATTTAATACTGAATGTTAAAGGCCTAGCAATAAAAATGCATGGGGATAATCCAAGGCTTATAAAGATTGACACGCAAGGTCAAAATGAAATTAAAGCTGGCGATATTATTACAGATGCGGACATAGAAATACTAAATCCGGATCTACATATCGCATCCTTGGGCGATCATAACAACAGGCTGTATATGGAAATGACTGTAGAAAAGGGCAGAGGCTACGTGACTGCAGAAAGAAATAAGCAGGCAGGTCAGCCTATTGGAGTAATACCAATAGACTCAATCTTTACTCCTGTAAAGAAGGTTAACTATGTGGTAGAAAATACCCGCGTAGGACAGGTTACTGACTACGACAAGTTAATTTTTGAGGTTTGGACAAATGGTACTACAAAGCCTGATGAAGCTATAAGCCTAGGTGCTAAGATAATGAGTGAACACTTAAAGCTGTTTATAACTCTTACTGAGCATGTTGGAAATGTTGAAATAATGGTTGAAAAGGAAGAAGACAAGAAAGAAAAGGTTCTTGAAATGACAATAGAAGAGCTTGATCTTTCAGTACGATCCTTCAATTGTTTAAAGAGAGCAGGTATCAACACTGTTGAAGAGCTTACTCAAAGAACAGAAGAAGACATGATGAAGGTAAGAAACCTCGGAAGAAAATCTCTTGAAGAGGTACAGCAAAAGCTTGAAGCACTTGGCCTAAGCTTAAAACCTAGTGACGATTAATTTTTGTTAAGAAGGAGGTACTGACATGGCAGGATATAGAAAACTGGGTCGCACCAGCGATCAAAGAAGAGCGATGCTAAGAAATCTTGTTACTTCTTTCCTTGAGCATGGAAAAATACTAACAACCGGCACAAGAGCTAAGGAAACACAGAGTATAGCTGAAAAAATGATTACTCTCGGTAAGAGAGGGGACCTGCACGCTAGACGTCAGGCATTAGCATATATAACTAAAGAAGACGTTGTAAAGAAGTTATTTGATGAAATAGCTCCTAAGTACAAGGAAAGAAACGGCGGATACACCAGAATAATGAAGGTTGGACCAAGAAGAGGCGACGCTGTTGAAGTAGTTGTACTTGAATTAGTATAATAAATTAAACGCCTTAGGGCGTTTAATTATATGGCTGGTCGCAAGCATAGCTTGCTGCTCGCCCATGCAACCTGCTCGCGGCGCGATGCACACAAAACGCACAAGGAAAGCTCCTTAGCGCCTGCGTTTTGGCGCACAATTCGCGCAAGCGCTCATTGAATATTAACTGGGATTAAGTTTTTACTTAGTCCTATGTTTTTATCCAGAGATAATTTGTATAGGCTGGTTTAAGGACCAGCCTATACAAGTATTTTCTTTATTATATAATTGTTATATAATTGATGTAGCGCTAAAGCGCAAGTTTAATTGTAAAGAGGTAAGATTATGACTAATATAATATCTGCACAAAATCTTGTATTTGAATATATTGCACACGATGACAATCGGATACTTGCTTTGAATAATGTTTCTCAGGATATTAAAAAGGGCGAATTTGTCGCAGTTTTAGGTCATAACGGATCAGGCAAATCCACTTTAGCGAAGCATTTTAATTCCCTGCTGCTTCCCAGCAAGGGCAACGTGTATGTAAAAGGTTTGGATACAAAAGATGAAGAAAACACATGGAAGATTAGACAGACAGCGGGTATGGTGTTCCAGAATCCCGATAACCAAATCGTTGCTACCGTGGTAGAGGAAGATGTTGCATTTGGTCCAGAAAATTTGGGGGTTGAACCGGCAGAAATTAGGAGAAGAGTAGATGAAGCCTTGAAATCAGTACACATGTCTGAGTATGCAAAGGATGCTCCCCATTACTTGTCCGGAGGACAAAAACAAAGGATATCAATAGCAGGCATCATTGCTATGAAGCCGGAATGCATCATATTGGATGAACCTACGGCTATGCTGGATCCATCCGGTCGTAAGGAAGTAATGGAAACCATAAAACGACTGAATAAGGAAGAAGGTATAACCATTATTCTTATAACACATTTTATGGATGAAGCTGTACAAGCTGATAGAGTGATCGTTATGCAAGCTGGAGAAATGATCATGCAGGGAACTCCAAAACAGGTATTTATTGAAATAGAAAAGTTAAAAAGCGTGGGGCTGGATGTACCACAGGTCACAGAGCTTTGCAGCAGATTGCGCATTGCGGGCATAGACATACCCCTCGATATTCTAACTGTAGAAGAAATGGTGGTAGAGTTATGTCGGTTGAAGTAAAGAACCTAACACATGTATATATGAAGGACACCGTATTTGAACATAAAGCTCTGAATAATATAAGCTTAACCATAGAGGACGGGGAGTTTGTGGGTCTTATAGGACACACAGGCTCCGGCAAGTCTACATTTATTCAGCATTTGAACGCACTGCTAAAGCCAAGCAGCGGCAGCATTATAATCAATGGTGTCGATATCACAACAAAGGGTGTTGCCATGAAGACCATACGTCAAGCTGTTGGATTGGTATTTCAATATCCTGAGCATCAATTATTTGAAGAAACCGTTTATAAGGATGTGGCATTTGGACCCCAGAATCTAAGCTTATCACAAGGAGAAATAGAAGAGCGTGTAAAAGAAGCTTTAAGCTTAGTAGGATTAGATTTTGATAAGATAAAGGATGTATCACCTTTTGAATTAAGCGGAGGACAAAAAAGAAGAGTTGCCATAGCCGGGGTATTGGCGATGAAGCCCAAAGTACTGATACTTGATGAACCTACAGCGGGTCTTGACCCAAAGGGGAGAGACGAAATATTGGGTGAGATAAAAAAGCTGCACCAAAAGCAAAAGATTACAGTCGTGCTGGTTTCACACAGTATGGAGGATATTGCAAACCTAGTTGACAGAATAATTGTTATGAACAAAGGACAAGTTGTACTTACAGATATTCCGAGAAATGTTTTCAAGCAAGCAGAGCTTCTACAAAGCATCGGACTGGGAATACCACAGGTAACGCTTTTGGCTAATGAGCTGAACAAACAGGGAATAGAGATTAAAGATTGCATATCAGTTGATGAAGCCTACAATGAACTTATTAAACTACTAAGGAGCAACTAGTATGATTAAAAATATAACAATTGGTCAATATATACCGGGAGAAACAGCCATACACAGAATAGATCCTAGAGTTAAAATTCTCGCGACCATAGCATATATATCCATATTGTTTTTTGTGAAAGATTTCTTTCCATATATATATGTTCTCGCTTATTTAGGGACTGTTATTTGGCTCTCAGAAATATCTGTAAAAACAATACTGAAAAGCTTAAAGCCTCTCGCAGTCATTATAATTTTAACATTGGTTTTTAATATATTTATGACCCCTGGAGAAACAGTAAAGCTGTTTGGGATTGACCTGATTTTTGTAACAAAACAAGGCTTATATCAAGCGGCATACATGGGCTTGAGACTGCTATTTCTAATTACGGGAGCTTCCCTATTGACCCTGACTACATCACCTATAGCATTAACAGATGGGATAGAGAAGCTATTAAGCCCTTTCAAAAAGTTAGGAGTACCTGCTCACGAACTGGCAATGATGATGACGATTGCCTTGAGATTTATACCAACTTTGTTGGATGAGACTGACAAAATAATGAAAGCGCAGATGGCAAGAGGAGCCGACTTTGAAAGCGGTAATCTGTTCAATAGAGCAAAAGCCATGATACCTTTGATGGTGCCTTTGTTTATAAGTGCTTTTAGAAGAGCTGAAGAGCTTGCCCTTGCAATTGAAGCCCGCTGCTACAGAGGTGGAGAAAATAGAACCAGGATGAAGCAGCTTAAGCTTATAGGAATTGATTATTCAGCAAGTATTGTAACCATATTGCTTTGCATTGGAATCA
This sequence comes from Clostridiales bacterium GWB2_37_7, assembly GCA_001797185.1. Lineage (GTDB taxonomy): Bacteria > Bacillota > Clostridia > Lutisporales > Lutisporaceae > GWB2-37-7. Next base: position 59,414 of record MGOS01000074.1, on the reverse strand, counting down.
TTTTTACAAGATAAATAAATAAGTATAATGCTTGATATATTAGTTAAAATAAATAGGAGCAGCCTATGAGAAACATAAAGCTGATAATAGAATATGATGGTACAAATTATCGCGGTTGGCAATCACAAAAAAACGTAAGCTCAATTCAAGAAACAATCCAAAAAGCTATAGAAAAAATAACAGGCAGCAAACCAAATCTAAACGGCTCAGGAAGAACTGATGCAGGAGTTCATGCATTTGGGCAGGTTGCAAACTTCTTTACTGAAAGTAAAATCCCGGCGGATAGATTTACCTTTGCTTTAAATGCAGTGCTGCCAAAGGATATCGTGATAAAGGCCTCCAGTGAGGCTGAGATGGATTTTCATGCAAGATACAGTGCAGTGGGTAAGCGGTACAGCTATTTAATGTTAAACAGCAAGCAGCCTACGGCATTATACAGAAATTTGGCTTATCATATAAGCTACTGTGACAAGTTGAATATAGATCAAATGCGTATAGCTAGCAAGTATTTTGTAGGAACACATGATTTTTCCGGTTTCATGGCAACCGGCAGCAGCGTCAAGGACACCATTCGTACAATTTACGATATCAAAATTACACAAAATGAAGATATTATAAAGCTTACATACCATGGAAACGGCTTTTTATATAATATGGTTAGGATTATTTCAGGAACTCTGCTTTATGCGGGAATTGGAAAAATAGATTCTAATGAGCTATCTGATATAATTGATTCAAAGGATAGAACCAAAGCGGGTTTAACACTGCCGGCACACGGATTATATTTGGAAAAAGTATTGTATTAAAGGTTGACACGCGTGGCACAATGTATTAAAATATATATGTTGTAAAATATGATCCACTGCCCCGGGTCATTAAGATAAACGACAGGTTCAAAATTGCTGATACAGAAAATCATACAGGCATTGTGGGATGCTATGGATGGAATGAGTAATAGTGATTTGGAAACAAAACGAGGAGGGTAAGAAATGAAATCATACATGGCAAAGCCTAATGAAATAGAAAGAAAGTGGTACGTTGTTGACGCAAACGGCAAGGTACTTGGTAGACTTGCAAGTGAAGTTGCAAAGATATTAAGAGGCAAAAACAAGCCTACTTATACACCACACGTTGACACAGGTGACCACGTAATTATATTAAATGCAGAAAAGGTTGTTCTTACTGGAAAGAAGCTTGACCAGAAGATGTACAGAAAGCACTCCTTATATCCAGGTGGACTTAAGGAAACATCATACAGAAAAATTATGGCTAACAAGCCTGAATTGGCTGTATATGAAGCAGTAAAAGGTATGCTTCCTCATAACAGCTTAGGCAGACAAATGCTTAAGAAGCTAAGAGTTTACAAGGGTGCAGAACACGAACATCAAGCTCAACAGCCAGAAGCATTAGAGCTAAACATATAATCGGGAGGAGGAAGTTACTGTGGCTAAATTACAATATTTCGGAACTGGTAGAAGAAAGTCTTCTGTTGCAAGAGTAAGACTTGTTCCAGGTGAAGGAAAAATAATAATAAATAAAAGAGATATGGATAACTACTTCGGACTTGAGACATTAAAGCTGATCGTAAGACAGCCGTTGGTTTTGACTAACACAGTGCCAAAGTATGACGTTATTGCAAATGTACATGGCGGTGGCTATACAGGTCAAGCTGGAGCAATCAGACATGGTATTTCAAGAGCACTTCTTGAGGTAGATGGAGAGCTAAGATCAGTTCTTAAGAAAGCGGGCTTCTTAACTAGAGATCCAAGAATGAAGGAAAGAAAGAAGTACGGCTTAAAGAAAGCAAGAAGAGCACCACAATTCTCAAAGAGATAATTTGTTTACAAGAGAGAGGATATGTATTATCATATCGTCTCTCTTTTTCATTAGACAAATAATTCTATATAACACTATAATTTGATATAATATATTTAATTACTTAATGTGTACTAAAGGGGGTATAGGCAAAAACAATGGAGATTGATAATGGTATAAGATACAAAAGCATAAGCCTGCCTAGACTGAATAATTTGAAGCCAAACATTGAATCTACAGCCCTTAAGCTCATGGAAGAGGCTGGTGAATTGGCACAGCTGATTGGAAAATATAGAGGCTTAAATGGTGAAAAGTGCGAAATGGAAGAAAAAGAAGTAATTGAGAAAATGTCGGAGGAACTATTGGATGTAGCACAGGTAGCTGTATCCATGATGTTTGTGTTAGAAGAAGCCTACAATGTTGATATAGAGCAAAAAGTACAAGAGCATATTCAAAAGCTAATAAGAAAAAAATATATCAAAGAGTAGATATTATGTAGTATAAAACATGCAAAGGAGCATGAAAAATTGATACTAATGATAGATAATTATGATTCATTTACCTATAATCTTGTTCAATACCTGCAGATGCTGGGGCAAGAACTGATTGTTTGTCGCAATGACAGCATCACCCTTAAGGATATTGAAGAGATGAAGCCGAAAATAATTGTTATATCTCCAGGACCCTGCAGCCCTGACGAAGCGGGAATATCCTTGTCTCTTGTGGAGGCCTTTAAAGGGAAAATACCTATTTTGGGAATATGTCTAGGTCATCAAACCATAGGGCAAGTCTTTGGTGCAAGGGTTGTAAAGGCTGTCGAGCCTGTACATGGAAAGGTTCATGAGATTACACACAGCAACAAAGGTGTATTCAAAGGACTTAGCAACCCCTTAAAGGTTACCAGATACCATTCTCTTGTGTTGGAAAGTGATACTCTACCCTCCTGTCTGGAAGTGACGGCAGAAACAGGTACAGGAGAGATAATGGGTATTATGCACAAGGAATATGCCATAGAAGGGGTACAGTTTCACCCGGAGGCTTACTTAACAGAACAGGGTTTGGAGCTACTAGACAATTTTATAAAAAAATATATTTAGGCATCTGAAAGCAAATAACTAGTCAGTATGTTAGTATATTTTGCATCTTTGACACGTTATTTACTTTCAGATACCTAGCTGAAGGGATGGTAAGTTTGATAATTGAGAAAATAAACACAGGGTATACCTCCTTTGAGCTGTTTCATGCTTTCAAGGAGGAAACCTATAGCTTCTTATTGGACAGCAGTATGCTAAGTGACAAACTAGGAAGATACACCTTCATGGGCAGCCGCCCTTTCATGGTTTTCAAAAGTAAGAATCAGAACATCACAATTACAGAAAATAACATTACAAAAAGCTTGATAGGAAATCCCTTTGAAATATTAAAGGAACTACTTGCTAAATATAAGACGATAGATACGTATGCAATACCTTTTCTGGGGGGAGCAGTAGGATTTTTTGCTTATGATATGGGTCATCATATTGAGAGACTGCCAAGAACGGCAATAGATGATGTCGATATACCGGACGCTTGGTTTGGATTCTATGACAGCATAGTTGCAGTAGATCATCATAGTAAGGATACTTATATCATTGCCAATGGAATCAATAAAAAGGCTGAGCTTGCTTTGGAAGAGCTAAAAACAAAGCTAAAAGGGTTATCAGAAATGGATCTGACCAATAGACCAGGAGTAGCATGCAGCGAAATTCAATCAAATTTTACAAAAGAAGGCTACATGAAAGCCGTTCAAAACATAAAGGATTACATAAGGTCTGGAGATATTTATCAAGCAAACCTAACTCAGCGTTTTAAATGCTATACTGAAGAATCTGCCTTTAACATTTATAGCAGATTAAGGCAGTTGAATCCTGCCCCTTTTGCATGCTATATAAATTTTGGAGAAGGCGATATATTAAGCAGTTCACCGGAGCGCTTCATTAAAATACAAGACAGAATGATTGAAACCAGACCTATTAAGGGAACGATGCCAAGAGGAAATACAGTAGAAGAGGACAAAGCAAATAAGGAAGCACTTTTGTCTAGTGAAAAGGATAAAAGCGAGCTGCTTATGATCGTTGACTTGGAAAGAAATGATTTAGGAAAGGTTTCAAAGACCGGAACTGTCAAGGTGCCGGAGCTTTTTTACCCTGAAGAATATGCCACTGTACATCACCTGGTTTCTACAGTTACCGGAGAAATGAGAGAGGATTTAGATACTATAGATGTGATACAGGCAGCTTTTCCCGGGGGATCCATTACGGGTGCGCCAAAGATTCGATCTATGGAGATCATTGATGAGTTGGAACCAACACAGCGCAATATATACACCGGCAGTATAGGCTATATAGGCTTTAATGGCAGGTTAGATTTGAACATCGCTATCAGGACAATCGTCATGAAAGAGGGTACTGCTTACTTTCAGGCTGGCGGCGGCATCGTTTGGGATTCAGATCCTGAGCTGGAATATGAGGAAACTCTTCATAAGGCAAAAGCGCTATTTAGAACCTTGCGAAACGAGCTATAGGTGAAGCTATGTATATATATTATAATGAAAAATTAATAAAGGAAGTCTGCTTACAGCCTACATGTCATGGCTTTCAATTTGGCTATGGATTATTTGAAACAATTTTAGTCAAAGAAGGTCTTCCGTGTTTTATTGATATGCACCACCAACGGTTACTAAAGGGATGCAGCCAATTGGGGCTGAAATTTAAGCTGAATGTTGAAACAGTAACTGCTCAAGCAATAAAGCTGGCAGAAGTATGTAATATCACGGAGGGAAGGCTTAAGCTAATTTGTTTTCGAGATGTTGGTTGTGACTCTACTATGATGATATTATCAAGCTATAAGCTTGAAGAGGAAACCTTACAAAAGGGTATTTCTTTAGAGGTAAGCAGGTTCATGCGAAATCCTCATTCACCTATTTGCTATATGAAATCTCTAAACTATATTGAAAACATGCTGGCTAAAGAGGACGCAAAGGCCCATGGCTATGATGAGGCTTTGTTTTTAAATATCTACAGCAAGATATGTGAAGGAGCAGTTTCGAATATATTTTGGATAAAAGACAACACTCTATATACGCCTGAAATAGGCTGTGGACTATTAGAGGGAATAACTCGAAGACAGGTAAAAGATATTTGTGGCGGTATAGGACTTTGTCTTAAAGAAGACTGTTTTGACCTGGAAGTGCTGCTGCAAGCAGAGGAGGTATTTGTTACAAATTCCTTGATGGGTATCATGCCAGTATACAAAGTGGATAACACTATTTATAAGGTGTCTGACTATAGACTTACAACAAAGATTCAAATTAAATATAACGAGGCAAAAATATGTCCCTCACTTCTATAAGCGGCGGGTTCCGATTTCAGCAACAGGAGGTAGGCATATATCCACCTGCCTCGTTGAAACATCTTGGGTAGTTTTTTGCAATAAGCGCAAAAAACTTTCAAAAAATCTTGTTATAAAAAGCTAGTAGGGGTAGCTGCCCACAGCTATCCGCACACCACATAAAACGAAAAACAAATGAAGAGGTAGATATTATGGATAAAGAAAAAATAGAACGTGCAATTAGAGATATTTTGGAAGCCATAGGAGAAGATCCGGACAGAGAAGGTCTTAGGGAAACACCGGCAAGAATTGCAAGGATGTATGAAGAAATATTTTCCGGAATAAAGGAAAATCCAAAGGACCATCTGAAGGTCTATTTTCAGGAAGAAAAGTACGAAGAGCTTGTTCTGGTAAAGGATATACCTTTTTACTCCACCTGTGAGCATCATTTGGTACCTTTTTTTGGAAAGGCTCATGTGGCTTATTTGCCAAAGGGCGGTAGGCTCTGTGGTTTGAGCAAGCTGGCAAGAATTGTTGAGACAGTAGCCAAGAGACCTCAATTACAAGAGAGAATAACTGCTACAGTAGCAGACTCCTTGATGGAAGCACTTAGCCCCTATGGCGTGGTGGTGGTCGTGGAGGCTGAACATATGTGCATGACAATGAGAGGGGTCAAAAAGCCAGGATCCCAAACTGTTACCTCTGCCGTAAGAGGCTTCTTCAATAAGGATGTAGCAGCTCGTGCAGAGGTGATGTCATTGATAAACAGCGGAAGATAGCAGGAGGTAGAACATGAGAAATATTTTACTTAACATGCATAGAAAATCCCCTATAAAAGCCGGGAAATATACAATTAACCTTGGAGAAAGAACCTACATAATGGGCATATTAAATGTAACGCCGGATTCCTTTTCTGATGGCGGGGACTTTGTTGATATTGAAGCAGCTGTATTTCACGCAAAGCAGATGGTGGAGGAAGGCGCAGATATCATAGACATAGGAGGGGAATCAACCAGACCAGGCTTTTTGGAACTTGGAGAGGAAGAAGAGCTAAAAAGGGTTATCCCAGTCATAGAGAGACTGGCAAAAGAAATAGATGTACCTATTTCAATTGATACATATAAGGCAGCTGTGGCAGAAAAAGCGATACAAGCAGGAGCAGTTATAGTAAATGACATTTGGGGCATGCAGAAAGATCCTAATATGGCACAAATTGCTGCCAAGCATCAGGTGCCCATCATCCTTATGCACAATCAGCTTGGAACAGAATACAGCAACGACATCATGGAAGAGATGTGCATTTTATTAAGACACTCCATTGATTTAGGCTTGCAGGCAGGCATTAAGCTAGAAAACATGATACTAGATCCCGGTATTGGCTTCGGCAAAACAGCAGAGCAAAATGTGATTGTAATGTCAAGGCTGGGAGAACTAAATGATTTGGGCTGTGCCATGCTATTGGGAACCTCCAGAAAATCCTTTATAGGCAAGATACTTGATTTGGTACCAAAGGAAAGAGTAGAGGGCACCGTCGCAACGACAGTTATGGGTATCATACAAGGCGTTGATATTGTAAGGGTGCATGATGTAAAAGAAAATCTAAGAGCGGCGAAGGTAACCGATGCTGCTGTGAGAGGTTGGAATAGCAATGGATAGAATTTTGCTGAAGAATTTATGCTTTTATGGCTTTCATGGAGTGCTGCCTGAAGAAAACAAATTAGGGCAAAAGTTTATAGTGGATGCAGCATTATATGTTGATTTGAAGGAAGCGGGCAGCAGCGATGATGTTTTTGATACGGTAAATTATGCAGAGGTACATGAAATCATCCAGCATCATGTCACAATTAAGCAATACAAGCTGTTGGAGACCTTGGCTACAAATATCGCAAATGAGATATTCCAAAAACATGATAAAGTGCAAGAAATTGAGCTTACGATTAAGAAACCGGAAGCACCTGTTAAAGGTATATTTGATTACTTTGCAGTTGAAATAAGGAGAAAAAGAAATGCCTAGGGCATATCTGGGTTTGGGCGGCAATATAGGACGGGTCAAGGAAAATATAGAAGAAGGGCTTAGGCTGCTTCGGGACAGTGAAAATGTGCAGGTATTGGCAACCTCTTCCTATTATAAGACTGCACCCGTAGGATTTGTGCAGCAGGACTGGTTTTTGAATATTGCAGCTGAAATAGAGACAGCGTTGTCTCCTTATGAGCTTTTGGCACTTTGCAACGATATAGAACAGCAGCTAAAGCGAGAAAGGCTTATTAAATGGGGGCCAAGGACCATAGATATAGATATATTGTTATATGAAGGCTTTGAGAGCAATTCGAATAAGCTTACTGTACCACACCCTCGAATGACTGAAAGAGCCTTTGTTATGATTCCATTGCAAGAAATTGCACCGGAATTAATTATCAAAGGACAGCATATTAAAGACATCACCAGTAATTTAGATAATCAAGAGATAAGGAAGCTTACAGATGATTAAAATCGCAGCGATACACGGAAGTCCAAGAAAAAATCACAATAGCGATGCAATGCTGGCTGCTGTGTTGGAGGGCATGAAGGCAGAAGAGCAGCAGGTTAGCCATATTTATACTGCAGCAGAGGAAATACGACCTTGTACAGGCTGCAACGCATGTACGAGAAAGTTAGGCTGCGTCATAGAGGATTACATGCAGGAAGCCTACAAAATTTTAGATGAGGCTGATATTGTGATTACGGCTACGCCAGTTTATTTTCATAGTGTTACAGCACAGCTGAAAGCTTTTATCGATAGAACACAGGCAGTATGGGCAGCCAAATATGTCTTAGGCAGCAATTTAATAAGCAGGAAGCGGCGGTTGGGCTTTGCAATCTGTACAGGGGGTCCGACGGAAGAAAAAAGTTTCTTCGACTGTACCCTCAAGGTGCTGGATATTTTCCATAAATGCATCAATGCAAAGCTGGTAGGACATAACACCGCAGCAGATGTAGACAGCCGTCAAGTCAGCAGCAGAGAAGACGTCTTGGAGAAGGCGCGACAAGAAGGAAAAAAACTAATTGAATTGTACATGAATACGTAGGGGTCGGTTTAAAGCATCATCTTACATTCGTAAGAAATGATACTAGCCGACCTCTTTTATATATAAATAATATATGACCATGCATATTGCAGTAATTCTCTAAATATCAATAAAATGAGTACTTAAAAGAGGTGATGCTGTTGAAGGTTTATGTAGTAAATACGAGACTCCTATCTCGTATTATGTATAGAATCATGTTGCTCTTGATATTTGCGGCTAGCTTTATTTATGCTTCACAGGATGCAATAGGGACGACTTCGATACCTATAAACAACATGGTGGTAATGATAGACGCCGGCCATGGAGGAAGAGATAACGGCGCAATCGGGACAGTTGGTACATATGAAGATGAAATAAATGTAAAAATAGCTCTGAAGCTTCGAAAACTGATTGAGCAGTCAGGGGGAGTAGCTTTGATGATCAGAGAGGATGACACCGGACTGTATGATGAAACGAAGAGAACCGGTAGAAAGATAGAAGATTTGAGGAAAAGACAGAAGCTTTTCAGTGAAAGTGAAGCGGATATAATTATCAGCATACACCTCAACTATTTTCCGGAAGGCCAATATTATGGCGCTCAGACTTTTTATAAGGAAGGGGACAATAAAAGCAAAAAACTGGCTGAACTGATACAGAAGGAGTTTTTAGAAGTAATCGACCGTGGAAACAATAGGACCATTAAACCCAAAAGTGATGTTTATTTATTTAAGGGCAACGATATCCCAGGTGCATTGGTAGAATGCGGCTTTCTTTCTAACCCGGAGGAAGAGAGGCTATTGGCACAAGACCATTATCAGGAACGGTTGGCCTGGTCAATATTTTCGGGAATTGTGAAATATTTTGAATATGAGGCGAAGGCAGCACGACCGCCACAGACTGGAATGGAGAAGTAAAAATTAAGCTTCCTTTTCTATATTGCTGCATTAGAGAGCTTTTGTCAAAGCTCTTTTGCTTTTAGTACTGTAATTTAGTGTTTTTTATGGCATAATAGAAATAACGAACAAGTTAGAAGGAAGTGAAGACATGACTGAAGCTGCAATTAAAATGGATAAGAAGTATACCTATAAAGATTATCTTAGCTGGAATGATGGTGAGAGGTGGGAGCTTATTGAGGGAGTTCCATATAATATGACTCCAGGACCTGGGAGGGTACACCAAGAGATATCAGGAGAGTTATTCAGGCAGTTTGCTAATTATCTTAATGACAAAACCTGCAAGGTATATTCAGCACCTTTTGATGTAAGACTTTCAGTGCAGAATCAAAAGGATGAAGAGACAGATACAGTAGTTCAGCCGGATATATTAATAGTTTGCGACAAATCAAAGTTAGATGATAAAGGCAGCAAGGGTGCTCCGGACCTGATCGTTGAAATAATATCACCATCCAGCTCTCAAAGAGATTTAAAGGATAAGTTTTACTTATATGAGAAGTTTGGTGTTAAGGAATATTGGATTGTTGATCCTATCGGGAAAACTGCTATGGTTTTTAAGCTAGGTGAAAAAGGAGAATATGGCAAGCCAGACATGTATGCAGCGGCGGATAAAATTAAAGTAGGAATATTTGAAGATTTGGAAATAGATTTGAATACGGTATTTGCGGAATAGAATATTTTTATTTATTTCGAGTACTTGAACAATTCAATTAATTATGATAACATTGAGTTAAACGTTTAATTAAAACGTTTAACTCAATTCTTTAAATTTAAGGAATGATATATATGAAGCTAACGATAAAAGACATTGCTCGATTGGCAGAAGTATCTACTGCAACAGTTTCTATGATCCTTAACAACAAAGATGGCAACATCAGTGCAGTGACTCGAGAAAAGGTCTTAAGAATAGTAAAAGAAAACAATTATATACCAAATACAATGGCAAGAAGCCTTGTAACGAGAAAGACCAAAACCATCGGCTTGGTTATACCTGATATAGCGAATCCTTTTTTTCCTGAATTGGCTAGAGGCGCAGAGGATAAAGCCAGTGAAGCTGGTTATAGCATAATATATTGCAACACAGATGATGATCTTGAAAAAGAAGAAAAGTATATAAATATGCTGGCTGAAAAAATGGTTGATGGCATTGTATTTACGCACTCAGCCAAGAGAACAGGAGAATTATCACCTATTGATAGAGGGACAATACCTGTTATATTGATAGATCGAGACATGGAGAGCAGCAACGTTAAGGGTAAGGTATTGGTTAATAATTTAGAAGGTGCTTACAAAGGTGTTAAACATCTTATAGATAAAGGTCACAAAAAAATTGCATTTATAACAGGGGCTCTTACGTCAAATACAGCAAAAGATAGGCTGGCAGGCTACAAAATAGCCTTAGAGGAAAATGGGCTTGAATACCATGCCAACTATGTTAGAGCAGGTCAGTACAAAACGGAGTGGGGCTTGACAGCAATAAAGCAGCTGCTGGAGGAAGGTATTAGCTTTGATGCAGTTTTCTGTGGCAATGACCTGATTGCAATAAGTGTTATCAAAGCATTGAAAAGTAAGGGATATAGAATTCCTACAGATATTGCTGTAGTGGGATTTGATGATATATATATGGCCAGTGTTGTTGAGCCGGGGCTTACAACAGTAAAGCAGCCGAATTATGAGATGGGATATAAAGCAGTTGAACTGCTTATAGAAGTATTAGAAAGACCTGAAAAAGAAATTGAAAAGAAAAAAATTATTTTGGATACGGAGCTTATTATAAGAAGTTCAACATAATTTTTTTTACTACTTAGTTAAACGTTTAAGTTATTGAATTCAGACATATCTTTATAAAGGGGAGATTTCATGATTACTGTGATAGGGAGTCTTAATATGGACTTGGTAACTTATACAGGGAGGATGCCTGTAGTCGGTGAGACAATAATGGGTAGAAGCTTTAAGCAGATTCCCGGAGGCAAAGGAGCTAACCAAGCGGATGCGATAGCAAAGCTTGGGGCAGAGGTTAGAATGATTGGCTGTGTTGGCAGTGACGTTATGGGCAACATCTTAATGGAAGCTTTAAAAAATGATGGTGTAGATATAACTCAGATTAAAAAGATAGAAGGCGTTTCTACAGGCATCGCTTCCATTACAGTGGATTCGGCTGCCAATAATTGTATAATAGTGGTTTCAGGTGCAAACAATATGCTTTCTATACAAGATATTCAGGCTGCTTATGATGCAATACAAACCTCAGAGGTTGTAGTCGCACAGTTGGAAGTACCCTTAGACACTGTGAAATTTGCGCTTAAGACAGCTAAGCAGCTGGGTAAGCTAACCATATTAAATCCAGCACCAGCCTCGGAGCTTGATGATGATTTCCTTGCCAATGTTGATATATTGGTGCCAAATGATACGGAGCTTGAGATGATTAGTGGAATTCAAGTGAAAAATGAAAATGATGTAAAAAAAGCAGCACAGGTACTCATGAACAAAGGTGTAAAAGAACTAATCGTAACTTTGGGCAGCAAAGGCTGCATTCATATTAATGAATCAGGAGTAAAGGCTTATCCAGCTTATAAAGTAAATGCAGTTGACACTACTGCTGCCGGTGACAGCTTTATCGGTGCTGTTGCAGTAGCAATAAATGAAGGAAAATCCTTTGAGGAAGCAATATATTTTGCCACTGCAGTAGGTGCATTAACGGTGACCAAAGAAGGAGCGCAAAGCTCACTGCCTTTAAGAGCAGTGGTTGAGAATTTTATTAAGAATGTTAAGTAGTTGTCATTAAATTTTGTATTATTTGGAGGTTATTCTATGAAAAAAGGAGTCTTAATGAACTCTGAAATTTCTTATGTGATATCAAAGCTTGGTCATGGGGACTGTATTGTTATAGGAGATAGCGGGCTGCCCATACCAGACAGCTGCAAGAGGATTGATTTGGCAGTAAGCAAAGGAATTCCAGGGTTTCTGAATGTTTTGGATGCAGTACTTTCGGAGCAATGTGTAGAAGAGATTGTACTAGCTATAGAACTAAAGCAAATGAATCCTGTTATTTATCAAGGTATAATCAGTAGAATGAATGAACTTGAATATCGAGAAGGCTATAAGATCAAACTCATTGAGGTTACACATGAGGACTTCAAAGCCTTGAACAAAACTGCGAAAGCAATTATCCGTACCGGAGAATGTACGCCATATGCCAATATTCTATTAAAATCCGGTGTTGTATTTTAAGGAAAAAACACAGCAAAGTCGACTTTACGCAAATGCTTCTCTACGGTACCTAAATGAACCTAAGAAGCAAACGTAAACTAAGCTTTGCAGAGTTTATGGAGGTATACAAGTGGGTGATTCAATAATCAAAATGAAGGGCGTTACCAAGGAATTTCCGGGAGTAAGGGCACTGAAATCAGTTGATTTGAACATATACAAAGGCAAAATAATGGCACTTCTGGGGGAAAACGGTGCAGGGAAATCAACATTGATGAAAATTCTCACCGGAGTTTATGAAAAGACGACCGGCGAGATCATTCTAAATGGGAAGCCTGTACAAATCAAAAACACCAGAGAAGCTCAAAATATGGGAATTGCAATAATACATCAAGAGTTAAACTTAATATCAAATCTTTCTATAGGTGAGAATATCTTTTTAGGCAGAGAGCCGATAAACAGCTTCGGAAAGATAGATTGGAGCAAGCTGTATAAGGCTGCAAAGCTAATAATGGATAGATTAGGAATTACGGAAAGACCTGAGACATTAGTTGGTGAGCTAAGCATAGGCAAGCAGCAAATGGTTGAAATTGCAAAGGCACTTTCATTAAATGCACGGGTAATCGTAATGGATGAACCAACAGGTGCTTTAACGGATAAGGAAACAGACAGCTTGTTTAGGGTGATTAAAGAGCTTAAAGCAGAGGGTAGAAGCATTGTTTATATATCTCATAGACTGAAGGAGATATTCCAAATATGTGATGATGTCACTATTTTGAGAGATGGTCAGTTTATTGCTGAATATCCCATCAATGAAGTAAATGAAGGCAAAATAATCGAGCTTATGGTTGGCAGAAAGCTAAGTGAGCAATATCCTCGTGTGACCTGTGAACTTGGTGAGACTTTATTGGAAGTAAAAAACTTAAAAAATGCCTATGTAAAAGACATTAATTTTTCAATAAAAAGTGGTGAAATCGTTGGCTTAGCAGGTTTGATGGGCTCTGGCAGGACTGAATTGGCTCGTACCTTATACGGGGTGTATAACAAGGATAGCGGAGAAGTCATTGTACAGGGAAAACCTGTTCATATAAAGTCACCCGGACAGGCCATACAACAGGGGATATCCTATGTATCTGAGGACCGTAAGGGCAATGGCGTGGTGCTTGGTTTGAATGTTAAGGAAAACATCAGCTTATCGGTTTTGCAAAAGCTATCAGGCTTATTTGGAATAATTGATAAGAAAAAAGAAGAAAATGCTGCTTTGGATTCGATTCGAGGCATGTCAATTAAGACCTCTGGAGTCAAGCAATTGGTGAAAAACCTTAGCGGAGGCAATCAGCAAAAGGTGTCCCTTTCCAAGAGTCTGATGACAAGCCCAAAGGTATTGATATTGGATGAGCCCACCCGAGGTGTAGATGTAGGAGCTAAGAAGGAAATCTATGATATTATAAATCAGTTTAAGAAAGCTGGAATGAGCATCATTATGATATCTTCAGAGATACCGGAGATATTGGGTATGAGTGATCGGATCATGGTTATGCACGAAGGCAGAATTACAGGGTGCTTAGAGCGACAAAAAGCAGATCAAGAAAAAATTATGAGATTGGCGGTAGGTCAAAGGGAGGTGACGATGTGAAGACAGCCATAAAAGAATATATGATTAAAAATAAGTCACTAGTTGTTTTAGTTGTATTTTGTATTATTGTATCAATATTGAATCCAAGATTTTTAACGATAAGCAATATATTGAATATTTTAAGACAAACTTCGATAAATTCAGTTATAGCTGCCGGGATGACCTTCGTAATACTGACTGGTGGTATTGATTTATCGGTAGGTTCTATCTTGGCTATTTCCGGTGCTGTAGCAGCTGCAATGATTTCTCAAGGGAATAATGAATTTATAGCAGTAATCGCTGCTTTGGCAATAGGTGCTGCTTTAGGAGCCTTTAATGGTTTAGTTATTAGCAAGGGTAAAATACAACCCTTTATTGCAACGCTGGGAGTTATGACACTTGTAAGGGGATATACCTTGGTTTTCACCGATGGAAAGCCAATAAGTGCAGGCAGCTCTGAAGCGGCTTTGAAGTTTTCAAATATTGGAGCAGGTTATTTCTTAGGAATTCCACTCCCAATATATATCATGGTATTGGTATTTGGATTGGCTTACTATGTTTTAAGACACACAAGAACAGGCAGGTATGTGTATTCACTGGGTTGCAACGAGGAAGCAACAATATATTCGGGTATAAATACCGACCGCATTAAGGTTTTGGTATATACTATTTCAGGATTTTTAGCAGCCTTGGCTGGAATAATAATAACCGCAAGGTTATCCTCAGCTCAGCCACAAGCAGGTACTGGTTATGAATTAGATGCTATTGCGGCAGTGGTATTGGGAGGCACCAGCTTAGCAGGCGGTATCGGAGGCATATTTGGTACTGTTATAGGTGCGTTGATTATTGGAGTGCTAAACAATTCACTAAACCTTATGGATGTATCATCATATTATCAATTGCTGCTAAAGGGACTTGTAATATTGGCAGCAGTTCTGCTGGATCGTAAACAAAAAAAGTAAATTAGGATTTAATGTGCAAAATAAATGCACATAAATTATAACAAAATTAATGGAGGGGTATTAATGAAAAAGGTATTGGTAATCACATTGGTCGTAATCATGATGGCAGCTCTATTTGCAGGCTGTGCTGCATCAAGCACAACTCAGCCAGAGCCTCAGAAAGAAGAAGCTAAAAAAATAGGTTTGGTCATTTCAACACTTAACAATCCATTCTTCGTTTCCTTGAAGGACGGAGCGGAAGCAAAAGCCAAAGAGCTTGGTTATGAACTAGTGGTATTGGATTCACAGAATGACCCTGCAAAGGAAATGTCAAACGTAGAAGACTTGGTAACAAAGAATGTAGCTGTTATACTTATTAACCCTACTGACTCAGATGCAGTTGGGAATGCTGTAAAAGCAGCTAATGATAAGAAAATACCTGTAATAACATTGGACCGTGGTGCAAACTCAGGTGAAGTTGTTGCCCATATAGCTTCTGACAACGTAGCAGGGGGCAAAATGGCAGGCGAATATGTTATCGAGCAGTTAGGCGGCAAGGGTAAGGTTGTAGAGTTAGAGGGCATTGCCGGCACTTCCGCAGCAAGAGATAGAGGTCAAGGCTTCAATGACGCAATAAAAGCATCAAGCATAGAAGTTGTTGCAAAACAAACTGCTGACTTTGACAGAACGAAGGGTCTATCTGTTATGGAAAATATCCTTCAAGCTCAACCGGAAATAAACGCAGTATTTGCTCACAATGATGAAATGGCTCTAGGTGCATTGCAAGCTATAAAAGCATCAGGTAAGACAATTATGGTCGTAGGCTTTGATGCAACTGATGATGCTGTAAAAGCAGTAGAAGCTGGTGAAATGGCTGCAACTGTAGCTCAACAACCTGCAAAAATCGGTTCATTGGGTGTAGAAAATGCAGCTAAGGTAATAAAAGGTGAAGCGATAGAAAAGTCCATCCCGGTAGACCTTCAATTAGTAACAAAATAATTGATTTCAATAATTTACCGATAATATTGTTCTCAAACAGAGGAGTCTTTGCTAAAGCTCCTCTGTTTCGTTATTTATAAATAAATAAAACATTCCAACACTTGAATGTTAACGGATTAAAAAGTACAATAGATGTTATAGTTGTAAATTAAAACGATAGTCTTAATGTGTTTGGGGGTCCAAAAGAATGCGAATTATCATTATCGGTGCAGGTAAGGTAGGCTATTTTCTCGCTGAGAATTTATGTAAACAAAATCATGTAACCATTATTGATAGAAATATGAACGCCCTAAGAAAGGCTGAAGAAAACCTGGATGTTCTATGCATCAAGGGTAGTGGTGTAAGTACAAGTGTACTTCTTGAAGCGGGAATTAAGCAGGCAAATCTATTAATTGCTGTTACCAGCACAGATGAGGTCAATATGGTGTGTTGTCTTACAGGTAAAAAGCTTGGAGCGGCACAAACTATAGCTAGAATTAGAGATCCGGAATATGCTCAAGATCTTTCTTTGCTCAAAGAAGAATTGGATTTGGATATGGTAGTTAATCCTGAACAAGCTGCTGCGGATGAAATAGCACGAAGCATGAATTTTTCTACGGCTATGAACGTAGAGAGCTTTGCAAAAGGCAGGGTAAGGCTTGTTGAGATTAAGATTACAAAAGACATGGCTTTAGCGGGTATGAAATTAAATGATATTCCAAGCAGATTTTCTTCTCAAATACTCATTGGTGTTATTGTCCGAGGTGAAGATATAATAATTCCAGACGGTGAAAAAGTTATAGAAGAAGATGACAGTATATATGTAATAGGGAAGTCGTCGAATATTTATAGCTTTTGCAAGCTGGTAGGTAAATCTCCTGTAAAATTAAAAAATGTCATGATAATGGGCGGAGGAAGAATCGCAATTTATTTGGCTAATCTTTTAATGGAAATGGATATTAAAGTAAAAATTTTGGAGATAGACAAAGAAAAGTGTATAGAGCTTTCAGAGATGCTGCCAGAATCTCTAATAATAAACGGCGATGGTTCTGACGAAGAACTGCTGCAATCAGAGAATATTAGTAATATGGATGCTTTTATTGCCATGACAGGAATAGATGAAGAAAATATCATGTCAGCTTTGATTGCAAAGCAGAATGGTGCAAAAAAAGTGATAGCCAAGATAAGTCGGTTGAACTATGTAAATGTAGCCCAGAATTTAGGGATAGATAGTGTTATTAGCCCAAAGCTTATAACTTCAAATCAAATACTAACTTACGTAAGTCGGAACAATGTAGAAACTCTTCACAGGATCATTGAAGGTAAAGCAGAGATCATAGAATTTATAGTAGAGCGTAACAGTAAGATAATAAATACAAAACTGAAAAATTTAAAGCTCCCCAAGGATGTCATAATCGCTACAATTGTTAGAAAAAGTGAAATAGTAATACCTCATGGAGATGACACAATCAAAGAAGGGGATCGAGTTATAATAATCGCTAAGAACAAAAATATTACAGAATTAAATGATATTATATCCAACAACAGGGGGAAAGCCTAATGAATCTCAGATTGGTATTCAAGAGCATTGGGTTGTTGTTGATATGTGAAGCGATTGCACTTATTCCATCTTTAATAGTGTCCTTGATTTATAAAGAGCAGAATGCGCTGGTATTTTTTGATACCATTGGAATTTTGTTAAGTTTTGCAGTACCTTTGTGTATGATAAGTATAAAAAATAAAAACATGTATGCTCGAGATGGATATGCAATCGTAGCACTTGGTTGGATTTTCATGTCTTTATTTGGAGCCTTGCCTTTTTATTTCAGTGGAGCAATACCATCATTTATAGATGCATTTTTTGAGACAAGCTCAGGCTTTACCACAACAGGGGCAAGCATATTGACCAATATAGAAGTGCTGCCGCGGGGCATCTTATTTTGGAGAAGCTTTACTCATTGGATAGGAGGTATGGGAGTTATAGTATTGACCTTAGCAATACTACCATCCTTAGGCGCAAGGGGCATACAAATGATGAAGGCAGAGAGTCCGGGGCTTAATCCAGGCAAACTGGTTCCTAAAGTCGGAGAAACTGCTAAGATATTATATGGAATTTACATTGTTATAACTATAGTGGAGATTTTCCTTCTGAGACTCGCAGGAATGCCTTTGTTTGATGCTTTCATACATACCTTTGGTACAGTGGGCACAGGTGGCTTTTCTAGCATGAACGCAAGTGTGGGAGCGTATAATAGTGTTATTATAGAGATAATTATTACAGTATTCATGTTTCTTAGCGGAGCAAATTTTGCACTGTATTATTATATGATTAAGGGAAATTTAAGGGCACCCTTTAAGGATTCTGAGTTTAAATTCTACTTTGGAATTATTGCGGTGTCAGTATTATTAATAACATTAGATATTAACGCCAATATATTTAATAATATTTGGGAATCTTTACGATATTCTTCCTTTCAGGTTGTATCTATCGTTACAACAACAGGGTATGTCAGCACTGATTTTGAAAAATGGAGTATGTTCAGCAAGATTATTATTTTTATATTGATGTTTATAGGTGGTTGTGCCGGCTCTACCGGCGGTGCGATGAAAAATATACGGATACTTCTTTTGTTTAAAATAATGAAGAGGGAATTGCTTCAAATCATCCATCCTAGAGCTGTTTATTCTGTTAGACTTGGCAAGAAAGCAGTAGATGAAAGGACTTTATCCGAAGTGCTAGGTTTTTTCTTTATGTATATTATTGTATTTATCGCAGGGGTACTTATCATATCTTTAGATAATATGGATTGGGGTACTACAATTTCCTCAGTTGCTGCTACGCTAGGAAATATAGGTCCTGGCTTTGGGATTGTTGGAGCAGTCGGTAATTATTCAAGCTTATCAGATATAAGCAAGGTGGCGCTTTCGCTTATCATGATTGTAGGCAGATTGGAAATATACCCTATATTGCTTATAAGCTTGCCATCATTTTGGAAACGCGTTAGCATATAATATTTTAATACTCAATGAGACATTGTTGAGAAATATATACTATTAAGAACACAAAAACTCGGATTTATTCCGAGTTTTAAATTATTGTATAAGGTGAGCGAATGGGGAATGAACGATGTTTAAATTAGATTTAAAAGACCGCAGTTTTTATAATAAAATGCTTGCTATATCAATTCCAATAATGCTGCAAAATCTGATATCCTCTGTGCTTCATATGGTGGATACCGTTATGGTAGGTGCTTTGGGAGAAGCACAAATTGCAGCTGTTGGACTGGCAAATCAGGTGTTTTTTGTTTTCTTCCTACTTATATATGGTATAAATAGCGGATGCGGAATATTTATTGCACAGTACTGGGGTAGCAAGGATGAAGATAATATAAGGAGAACTGTAGGCTTTTCAGTTGCTGTTGGCACGACAGTAGGTGTGCTTTTTACTTTAATCGCTTTATATTTGCCGAGACAGATTATGCAACTATTTACAGTTGACAATGCAGTTATAGAATATGGGATACGCTATATGCGCTATGCTTCCTTAAGCTATGTGCTTACCTCAATAAGCATAGCTTACAGCTTCGCTGCCAGAAATATCGGGGATGTAAAAACGCCCATGATTATCAGCACCATATCCCTGATTATGAATGGTGTGCTTAACTTTATTTTGATATTTGGGCGTTTGGGCTTTCCAAGACTCGAAGTGGAGGGTGCCGCCATAGCTACCGTAATAGCTAGGTTGGCTGAAGCCATAGCACTTATTTATTGGGTTTATATTTTACGGAAAAGTAAAATGCTTTCTCCTAAATTAACAGATATAAAAAAGCTGGACTTTAAGTTTATAAAAAACATATTGGTTACTGCAATCCCTGTGATTCTAAATGATGTATTTTGGGCTCTGGGTATGGCTATGTATAGTGCTGCTTATGCTCGAATAGGAACAACTGCTATTGCCTCTATACAGATTGCCAACACGGTTCAAAATATATTCATTGTAATTTCTATAGGTCTGGCAAGTTCCTGTGCAGTAATGCTGGGGAATGAAATAGGTTCAGGCAGTAAG
>MGOS01000074.1:34854-39411 GCA_001797185.1 Clostridiales bacterium GWB2_37_7 | reverse complement strand
ATATGCCAAAAGATGTTTGTGCATAGGTGCTTTTGCAGGATTGCTGCTAGGTATGTTGCTGATATTGATATCGCCTATTATATTGATGATGTTTGGCAATACGCACGCTGTTCAGCAGTCAGCACAGAAGATACTATTGATTATGGGATTATTTCTATGGGCTAGATTTATGAATAATATATTGATTGTAGGAATTCTAAGAAGCGGAGGGGATACTACATACTCCATGATACTTGAGACCTGCAGCGTATGGCTTGTGGGCGTACCCCTGGCATTTGCGGGTGCCTTGTGGTGGAATATATCAATATATTGGGTATATATAATGATTTCTCTAGAGGAATTGATAAAAATATATTTCGGAATGATAAGGGTGAACTCCAACAGATGGGTTAAAGATGTGAGGTAGAAACATAAAGGGCAGTATCTATATATTTCGTGCTAAACAATTTACATTTATTAAAATAGCACGAAATATTATCCGCTGTTTATAATGCATAGGAACATCAGAATCTTCCTTAAACAAATGTTCCGGCCATGCATTTCATAAAAGGCTTCCTTAATCTAAATCCATTCATAGAAGCCTTTTTTATAAATCGCACAAAGTACATATTTACTAATGTTAAAACTTTAGTGCGATTTATCTAGAAACATATTAATATAATTCTAGATGCTGCCCTTTTATTCAGTCTACTATATCAAGCGGTTGCAAACCATTTCAAAATGCATGTTATGATTTGTTTTTTTTGAATGATCTTTGCTAAATTCAAGGGTCCTGTACAGATTTAAACCATGATCTTGATTTTCGTCATAAGACTTGTTATCTTTTAAAGACTTTTTTATATCTTTATCTTTAATCATAATATTGCTGATTAAGTTCATATGAATAACCTCCCTTGCTGTTCGTATTCTAGTTTTTAGTGTTCTTCTGTCAGCATCCAAGCTGCTACTTATGCTATTTGTTGTAATTGCTTTCATTTTATCTCCATCCTTTTTTATTATCTAAGGGCACTTTTGATTATTTCTGTATGAAACCCAAAGCTGTTATGCTTTTGTTTGCTTTTGCTATACTCTAATGTTTCATAAACAGAAAATCCGTAATCTGTTTCCGTTGTTTTCTTTTCTAATACTTTGATTGATTTGCGATCCTTTCGACCATTACCTATATTTACAATACTGATCAAGCTCATGATATTACCTCCTAGTAAAAGAAACTGTTTGCAAATCTTATAAATGTACACCCTTAAGAATAGTATTCATATCTATCCCCTCCTGTTACTACTTGTATTGAATTTTTTTTGCATTAAAAAAGACCATGGTTTATCCATGATCTTTATATAAGCGCATAAAAGCTAATTTCTGTCAGCCAATCAAAGCAATAAAAAATTCACGGATATTTAGCCCGTGACGAATTGTTTAAACCTATCGTTTATTATCTGATAAAAACACAGTCTCGGGCCGTGATTTGGGATATTTAGTTTTTGTGAGGTTTGGTTGTCTCAACATATTCACGACCTCCTATATTATTTTTGTAGTGGTTGACACTACCTTCAAAATATACCATGGGGACCATAATATTACAATTACAGAATGATAACAAGTATTTTACAAAATTGTTATAAAATAGAAAAAAATGAAATGCCATTATATTGTTTTCCAGCCATGAGTATTATATACAAAATTATTATATTTACTTTCTTTGTTATTAGTGTATGACAAAACGTATCGAATAACACAATAAAGTATAGTTATAATCTTTTATTACATAATAGTAGATTTCGAATTCTCTTGAAAATAAAAAATGTAATGCCGGCAGGCATTACATTTTTATACTATGATTTAAATTGTTCAAGGTATTCATCGTAGGACATTCTTCTGTCTATCGTACCCTCTGGTGTTATATCGATTATTCTATTTGCAATGGTCTCAATAAACTGGTGGTCATGGGATGTAAACAGTATATTGCTGCTATAAGACTGCAAGCCATTGTTTACAGATGTTATGGATTCCAAATCCAAGTGATTGGTAGGTTGATCCAAAACCAACACGTTAGCACTGCTTAGCATCATTCTTGAAAGCATACAGCGAACTCTCTCGCCACCGGATAGAACATTTACCTGTTTAAGTGCTTCTTCACCTGAAAACAACATTCTGCCAAGGAAGCCTCTTACATAGGTTTCTGTTTGATCAACAGAGTATTGACGCATCCAGTCTACCAAGCTAAGCTTGCTCTCATTAAAAAATTCATTGTTATCTTTAGGGAAATAAGCTTTGGTTATTGTTACACCCCATCTAAAGCTGCCACTGTCCGGCTCCATTTCACCCATTAAAATTTTAAACAGTGTTGTGTTTACTATTTCATTTTCACTGACAAAGGCTATTTTATCACCCTTGCTAACAGTAAAACTAATATTGTCAAAAATCTTCACGCCGTCAATTGTTTTTGATAATCCATCTACCAACAGGATATCATTACCAACTTCTCTCTCTGGCTTAAAGCCAACAAAGGGATATTTTCTGTTTGAAGGCTGAATATCATCAAGGGTAATCTTGTCTAGCAGCTTTTTACGGGAGGTAGCTTGCTTAGACTTCGATGCATTGGCACTAAATCTTGCTATAAACTCCTGAAGCTGCTTTATTTTATCCTCTTTCTTCTTATTCTGATCTCTCATTAATACAAGAGCCAATTGACTGGACTCATACCAGAAATCATAGTTGCCTACATATAGCTTGATTTTACCGAAATCTACGTCTGCCATGTGAGTACAAACCTTATTTAGGAAGTGTCTATCGTGGGATACAACAATAACTGTACCCTCAAATTCAATCAAGAACTCTTCCAACCATGCTATTGACTTAATATCCAAGTGGTTGGTCGGCTCATCCAATATCAACACACCCGGCTTGCCAAACAATGCTTGTGCAATTAGTACCTTTACTTTTTCTGAACCGGTAAGGTCTGCCATATTTTTCTCATGTAAATCTGTACCTATGCCCAAACCTTGAAGAAGCATGGAGGCTTCAGATTCAGCTTCCCAACCGTTAAGCTCAGAAAACTCACCCTCTAACTCAGATGCCTTTATACCATCTTCATCTGTAAAATCTTCCTTTGCATACAGTTCATCTTTTTCCTTCATGATTTCATAAAGTCTTGGATTGCCCATAATAACTGTCTGGATTACTTGATTTTCATCATACTCATAATGGTCTTGCTTCAATACTGAAACTCTGGTTCCGGGGTGTACACTAACTTCTCCAGTATTAGGCTCTATTTCGCCTGAAAGTATTTTCAAGAATGTACTTTTACCGGCTCCGTTTGCACCTATAACTCCGTAGCAGTTGCCTGGAGTAAATTTTAAATTTACGTCGTCAAATAATTTTCTTTCGCCATATCGTAAGCTTACATTTGTAACTGTTATCACTTTATTACCTTCCTCTTTCAAAAATTACACAATCTTCGATATTATAACATATCTTATAGACAATTTCATCTGTAAAAAAAAGTTACATGTATTATTAAAAGTTCTATTTCATATTGATGATAAAATATTATTGAAATTTAATTCTATTCAAGTATAGATTCAAATAGATGTATATTTATTTAAAGCTTCTGAATTTTTATTATCGTTTGAAAATAGATACTTATTGAATTTTGGTGTGAATAGATTGACAAAAAAATCATAAAGTATTACCATATAATTGCATAGAAAAATCAAAGAACCATATTTTTAGGAGGGGTCCCACAATGAAAAACGTAAAAGTATTAGCCCTTGTGATGGTATTGATACTATCAATCGGCGTATTAGCAGCTTGCAGCGCTAAACCAGCTGCAGCACCAGCACCTGCAACTGAGCCAGCTCCAACAACTGAGCCAGCTCCAGCTCCTGCACCAGCAGCAGATGGATTAAAAGATGGTGTTTACAAGGCTGAGCAAGACAAATTTGACGATTACGGCTGGAAAGGCTTTGTAGAAGTCGAAGTTAAAGAAGGCAAAATCGCTACAGTTAAATTTGACTATGTAAACAAAGACAATGCATTAAAATCACAAGATGCTGCTTATAAAGCTGCAATGGAGCCTGTTTCAAAGATAGCACCAGATAAGGCATTTGCTGCACTTCAAACAGCTTTAGTTGAAAAGCAAGATGTAACAGCTGTTACGGTTGTAGCTGGAGCTACAATGTCAAGTAACGACTTCTTAGCACTTGCTAAGCTTGCTGTAGAACAAGCGAAGTAAAATTATAGGAAATCGAAAGATTTCACAAGCAATGTAGTAACAAAAATTACATATTGCATTTAAGGGCAAACCGTAAAGGTTTGCCTTTTTTAATATATGAGAAAGGTTAACTTTCCCATACATTAAAAAATTTTGATTTAGCTGTCCGAGCCAGAATTTCCTCATTCAATTCTAAAAAGGAGCTAGGGCTTCAAATGCGGTTGCAGCCGCATTTGCTCAAAGAAATATTAATCAAATATCACAGAATACTTGCAAAATTTGTGGAAATATTAAAAAAGTTTAATAAACGATTTATATATTGACAAATGTGAAGAAAAGTTCTAAAA
>MGOS01000074.1:8081-34801 GCA_001797185.1 Clostridiales bacterium GWB2_37_7 | reverse complement strand
AATAATACTGTTTACTTTTTCTCTTTTAATTTTATCGTAATTTCTAGTGTTTATTGTATTGTGAAAACAATGCTGTGAAAAATTGTTCACAAACCATCAGGGTTTAGTGTGTAGGGGTGTAAACCCATTACATAAAAAGGGAAATTAATAAAGGGGGAATTCGTGTGAAAAGGAAGTTATCACTATTACTAGCGCTTGTAATGGTATTATCTATCATTGCAGTGGGTTGTTCGCAGCAAGCACCTGCAGAGCAGCCAAAGGAAGAGGTTATAAAGATTGGTGTATTTGAGCCATTAACAGGCGCAAATGCAGCTGGTGGAGAATTGGAGCTTGAAGGTATTAAGCTTGCTAACAAATTATTCCCAACAGTTTTAGGTAAAAAGGTTGAACTAGTTGTATTAGACAACAAATCTGACAAGGTTGAAGCTGCCAATGCAGCAACAAGACTTGTAGACCAAGA
Source organism: Clostridiales bacterium GWB2_37_7 (assembly GCA_001797185.1). Lineage (GTDB taxonomy): Bacteria > Bacillota > Clostridia > Lutisporales > Lutisporaceae > GWB2-37-7. Next base: position 34,341 of record MGOS01000074.1, on the reverse strand, counting down.
CAAGGTATCAGTTGTATTAGGTAGCTGGGGCAGTGGTCTATCAATAGCAGCGGGAGCAGTTTTCAAAGAAGCTGGTATACCTGCTATAGGAACTTCTGCTACGAACCCATTGGTTACCCTAAACAATGATTACTATTTCAGAGTCAGCTTTATAGATCCTTTCCAAGGTAATGTTATGGCTAACTACGCGTTCAATGAAGTAAAAGTTAAAAAAGTAGCTTTCATAATTGAGAAGTCAAACGATTATTCAGTTGGTTTGGCTAAGTTCTTTAATGATGCATTTGTGGAATTGACAGGTGATCAAAATGCTGTAGTTTACACAGGTTACTACAACACTGGTGACCAAGACTTCACAGCTCAATTGACTGGTATAAAGGCATCTGGCGCAGAAGCAATATTTGCACCTGGTAACTTTACTGAGTCAGCATTAATCATGAAGCAAGCAAAAGAGCTAGGAATTAATCTTCCAATGCTTGGCGGAGATACATGGGAAACACCTGAAGTTATAGACATAGCTGGAGCAGCAGCAGAAGGTGCTGTTTTCTCAACATTCTTTGATTCAAATGCTAAGCTTACACCAGTAACAACTGAGTTCCTTGATGCTTATGCAAAAGAGTACAGCGGCAAAGAGCCAGCAGCAGTTACGGCTCTTGGATATGACGCTTATATATTAGCTCTAAATGCAATTGAAAGAGCTGGTAGTGCAGATCCTAAGGCAATCAGAGATGCAGTTGCTGTAACAAAGGATTTCCCTGGAGCAGCTGGTGTAGTTTCACTTGATGAAAATGGAGATGCTGTTAAGTCAGCTGTTATAAAGACAATTAAAGACGGTAAGTTCACTTATTTAACAACTGTTGAACCTATAAAAAAATAAGACTCAGACTGACATCCAAAGCGAGTAGACTTCCGCAAGGAAGTCTACTCTATTTATCTAAAGTTAATATGAATATAATGATATTTATATAGATAGACATAGCTTTGACCTTAGTGAATCATTTAGATTAACAGAATTTGGGGGAAAATTTATGAGTTTTCAAACATTTTTACAGCACTTGGTAAATGGTATTTCCTTAGGAAGCTTATATGCTCTGCTTGCTATTGGATATACCATGGTTTATGGAATTCTACGACTTATTAACTTTGCACATGGAGACATTTTTATGTTGGCAACATACATTGCCTTTTATAGCATAACGACCTTTTTATTACCTTGGTGGGCTGCTTTTTTAATTGCAATTATTCTTACAGCTTTATTAGGAATCCTACTGGAAAGGGCGGCATACAGACCTTTAAGAAACTCACCTAGAATTTCTATTATGATTTCCGCTATAGGAGCTTCATTTCTAATAGAAAACTTAGCAATTGTATTTTTTGGAGGAAGACCAAAAGCATTTCCTATTGCGCCTATATTTTCTAAAATTGTAAGAATTGGAGATGTTTCAATATCCATTGTTACAATCATAATACCAATTATCACAGTTATTGCTTTAGTTATATTAAACTTTATTGTAAATAAAACTAAGACAGGCATGGCTATGAGAGCTGTTTCTAAGGATTATGATGCTGCTAAGCTAATGGGCATAAACATTAACCATATAATATCTTTTACATTTGGTACTGGCTCCGCTTTAGCCGCTATCGGAGGTATAATGTGGGCACTTAAATATCCTCAGCTTATTCCTTTGATGGGAGTAATGCCTGGACTTAAATTCTTTATTGCAGCAGTTATAGGCGGCATAGGAAACATTAAAGGTGCAGTATTGGGCGGCTTTATACTCGGACTGGGTGAAATCGCAATCGTTGCATCCTCTCCTGCCTTATCCGGCTATAGAGATGCTTTCGCTTTTATACTTTTAATAATAATCCTGTTAGTTAAACCCACTGGCTTGTTGGGTCAAAATTCAGCAGAGAAGGTGTAGAATATGAAGAGAGAAAAAGTAATTCAATCGCTAATATCCATAGCAGCAGTAATAATTCTGTTGGTTATTCTAAATAAAGTTTTGACTCCTTTTCAGGCTAGAATATTTAACCTTGGCGGTATTTATATTATTTTGGCTATAAGTATGAACTTAATTAATGGTTTTGTAGGTTTGTTTTCTTTGGGACACGCAGGGTTTATGGCAGTAGGAGCTTATACAAGTGCCTTGCTTACAATGTCTAGAGAAGCCAAGGAAATGAATTTTTTCCTTGAGCCTATAGTACCATGGCTATTAGATGTACAACTTCCATTCCCAATCGCTATCATAATAGGAGGCTTGATGGCAGCCTTGGCTGCTGCACTGATCGGTGCACCGGTGCTAAGACTTAATGATGATTATTTAGCGATAGCTACACTTGGTTTTAGTGAAATCATCAGAGTTATTTTCACTAACACTCAGAGCTTGACAAATGGAGCCTTAGGTTTAAAGGGTCTTCCATATATCGGTGTAACAGACAGCCCTAAGGAAGCAATCTGGTGGATTTGGGGGCTGGTTATAATCACAATAGTATTTATGGTATTGCTTATTAACAGTACTTACGGCAGAGCGTTTAAGGCTATAAGAGAGGACGAAATAGCTGCTGAGGCTATGGGTATAAATCTTTTCAAACATAAAATGATGGCCTTTATTATTGGGTCCTTCTTTGCAGGAATTGGAGGAGCATTGTTAGGTCACTATATGAATACTATAGACCCTCTGCTATTTAGATATCTGTTGACCTTCAACATTATTCTAATAGTTGTATTGGGAGGTATAGGAAGCATAACAAGCAGCGTAATTTCTGCTATAGTTGTTACGATTGCTCAGGAGTTACTGAGAGTACTTGATGGCAAGATGCAGATAGGCTCCCTGATCATTAACGGTGTACCGGGAACACGTATGGTTGTTTTCTCTGCATTGCTAATGTTGGTAATACTTTTCTACCAGCGGGGACTCATGGGTACAAATGAGTTTTCGTGGAGTTGGTTCAAGAAACTGCCGTTTAAAACAAAAAAAGCAAAGATTAGCTAAAAGGAAGTGAGAATGTGGCTCTTTTAAATACTGATAAATTGACTATAAAATTCGGAGGGCTTACTGCTGTATCAGCTCTTGATTTAGTAATAAACCAAAATGAGATCATAGGACTTATCGGACCAAACGGAGCAGGCAAAACGACCAGCTTCAATATGATTACAGGAGTTTACACTCCTACCTCCGGAACGGTGGTTTTTGAGGGTAAGGATATTACGGGCATGAAAACCCACGAAATAACCAAACTGGGTATTGCACGTACCTTTCAGAACATTAGGTTATTTGGACAGCTTTCCGTATTGGAGAATGTGCTGATAGCTAATCATATGAGATTTGGCTCCAATTTGTTATCAGCTGTAATAAAGACACCCAGCTATTTAAAGAAGGAAAAAGCCGTATATGAAAAGTCTATGGAACTACTGAGAGCAGTAGGCCTGGATGACTTGAAGGATGAGGTATGCACCAGTCTGCCCTATGGAAAACAAAGAAGACTGGAAATAGCCAGAGCCTTGGCTACTGACCCTAAGCTATTGATTCTGGACGAACCTGCTGCAGGCATGAACCCTCAGGAATCTCTGGAGCTTATGGAGTTTATTAGAGAAATAAGAGACAAATACAATTTAACAATACTTATGATAGAACATCATATGGCAGTTGTAATGGGTATTTGTGAAAGAATATACGTATTGGATTACGGTGTAAAAATAGCTGATGGTACTCCAAGCGAAATACAAAACAATCAGAAGGTTATCGAAGCTTATTTGGGGGTGGAATAATGTTAACTATTAACAATTTAAGCGTGCACTATGGCGGAATCCATGCTCTGAAGGGTATAAATCTGGAAGTTCCTCAAAATAAGATCGTAACACTGATAGGTGCCAATGGGGCCGGTAAAAGCTCCACGCTAAAAAGCATAATGGGTTTGGCAAAGGCTTCCGGCGGCAGTATTAAGTTTAATGGTGAAGATATTGTAAACAAGCCGACTACTAATATGGTTTCAAAGGGACTTGTATTGGTACCTGAGGGAAGAAGAGTTTTCTCGAATCTTACAGTAGAAGAAAATTTATTTTTGGGTGCTTATCTAAGAAAAAATAAGGAAGAGATAACGAAAGATTTAAACTGGGTATATGAGTTATTCCCAAGACTGAAGGAAAGAGTCTGGCAAAAGGCAGGCACATTGTCTGGCGGTGAACAGCAGATGCTGGCAGTTGGAAGAGCTCTGATGTCAAAGCCTAAGCTTTTGATGATGGATGAACCCTCATTGGGACTGGCACCTCTTATTGTAAAAGATATTTTTGGTATAATTAAGGAAATCCATAGAAATGGTATGACAATTTTGCTAATTGAGCAGAATGCAAAAGCTGCTCTAGAAGTAGCGGATTATGGATATGTATTAGAAACAGGCAGTATCACCTTGGAGGGTCCTGGCAAAGAGCTTATGGTAAATGACGAAGTTCAAAAGGCTTACTTGGGTGAGCATAAATAAATTTATATCCCAAAAGCATCTTTCATTGCGAAAGATGCTTTTTCTTGTGCTTATACTTTTATGAAGGAATATTGTATTATATAAATATAAATGCTTACTTTATAATATATTTTGTAATTGGGGTGACAGTTGTGCAGGGACTCATATTTAACATACAAAAATATTCAATACATGATGGACCGGGAATAAGAACCACTGTGTTTCTAAAAGGATGCCCATTAAGCTGCATCTGGTGTCATAATCCTGAAAGCCAAAGCATGCAATGTGAGCTTATGCATTTCTCGAACCATTGCATTGGCTGCGAGGAATGTGTGAAGGTGTGTAGGGTAGGAGCTCTAAAAAGTACTGGCGGCATTATTAATAGAAATACTAAATTATGCACAATGTGCGGCAGCTGTTCAACGATATGCTGTACCAATGCAATAGAGCTTGCAGGGAGAATAGTGAGTGCAATGGAGCTATTACATGATCTGGAAAAGGATGTAATTTTCTATGACTCCTCCAAGGGTGGAATAACCATATCAGGAGGAGAACCTTTGGCACAGTGCGAATTTACACTAGAGCTTTTACAGCTCTGCAAGAAGAAGGAGATCCATACTGCTGTTGATACAAGCGGTTATGGTAGCACTTCTTGTTTAGAGAAAATAAGTCAATACACTGATTTGTTTTTGTATGACATTAAGCTTATAGATAAAGAGCGTCATGAGCAGCATACAGGTGTATCAAATGAAATTATTTTACAAAACCTTAGATTGCTTTCATCTTTGTGTAAACGAATATGGATTAGAATACCGATCATTCCAGGCATAAATGATGATGAAGAAAACATTGCAGCGACTGCATCGCTGATAAGATCCATTAACGGTATCGAACAGGTAAATTTGCTGCCATTTCATAATACAGCATCAGAAAAGTATGCGCGATTAAATAAAGACTACCGATTAAAGCATCTAAAAATACCCGATGAGGAACATATAAATAAAACTGCAGCTTTGTACCGGGAGCAGAGTATAAATGTATTAATTGGAGGTTAATCGTATGAATGAGAGAGTAAAGGTCTTAAGGCAGAAAAGTCTTGATGCAGAGCCTGCTATAACAATTGAGAGGGCCCTCATAGTCACAGCTGCGTATAAGGAGCACTATGGCAAGGTTTCCATTCCTATGATGCGAGCGCTTGCTTTTAAGGCACTGATGGAAAACAAGACCATATGCATAAATGAAGGGGAGCTAATTGTAGGAGAGAGAGGCCATATGCCAAAGGCGACACCTACATATCCGGAGCTTTGCTGCCATACCTTAGAGGATTTTGAGATAATAGACAAGCGCCAAAAAACATATTTTAGGGTCAGTGGGGAAGCTTATCAAGGTCATAGAGATGTTGTAATACCTTATTGGGAAGAGAAATCAATAAGAGATATGCTGCTCACACAAATGACAGCGGAATGGAAGGAATGCTACTATAGTGGAATATTTACTGAATTTATGGAGCAAAGGGCCCCAGGCCATACTGTAGCAGATGATAAGATATACAAAAAAGGGATGTTGGAGTTTATTCAAGAGATAGATGCACAGCTAAATACATTAGATTATATCCAAGATGTGGAGGCTTACGACAAGCAGGAAGAATTAAAGGCTATGCGCGTCTGTGCTGAGGCTATCGTCGTCTTTGCTGAAAGACATGGGCAAAAGGCGCTGCAGTTGGCTGAAATTGAGCAGGATGAAGCTAGGAAGCAAGAACTTTTGAAAATAGCAGAGGTTTGCAATCGTGTTCCCGCAAATCCTCCAAGAACTTATTGGGAAGCTCTGCAGGCTTATTGGTTTGTACACCTTGGAGTCATTACAGAACTCAATACGTGGGATTCCTTCTGCCCGGGCAGATTGGATCAGCATTTATATCCTTTTTATAGGAAGGAGTTTGAAGCAGGTACTCTGACAGAAGAACAAGCTGTAGAGCTGTTGGAGCTATTCTGGATAAAATTCAACAATCAACCGGCGCCGCCTAAGGTAGGTGTGACCCTGGCAGAAAGTAGTACCTATACAGACTTTGCAAATATCAATAACGGTGGATTAAAGATTGATGGGTCAGATGGCGTTAATGATGTGACCTATTTAATACTTAAGGTCATTGACGAAATGAGGCTTCTGCAGCCAAGCTCCAATATACAGCTGAGCAAGAAGAATCCTGACAAGTTTTTGAAGCATGCAGAAAGAATTATCGCAAAGGGCTGGGGACAGCCGTCAATTTTTAATGCTGATGCCGTAATAGAAGAGCTGATACGCCAGGGGAAGAGTATAGAGGATGCCCGCTGCGGAGGTACCAGCGGTTGTGTTGAGGCAGGTGCTTTTGGCAAGGAAGCTTATATCCTCACAGGCTATTTTAACCTCGTAAAGGTATTAGAAATCACCTTAAACAATGGACTTGACCCAAGAACGGGAAAACAGTTGGGCATCAATACGGGTGATCCGAGAGACTTTAAAAGCTATGAAGAATTATTGGAAGCGTATAAAAAACAAGTGCACCATTTTATTGAGATTAAGATTCGTGGAAATAACATGATCGAAGCATTATATGCCAAGTATATGCCATCGCCTTTCCTATCAATATTAGTAGACGATTGTATTAAAAAGGGCAAAGACTACAATGCGGGTGGAGCAAGATACAACAGCAATTATATACAGGGAGTGGGTATTGGCACCCTGACAGATAGCTTTGCTGCCATAAAGCTGCATGTGTTTGAAAACAAGACCATGGCAATGGAAGAGCTGCTAACAGCTTTGAATAGCAATTTTGAGAAAAATGAGCGTATAAGACAGCTTATGCTGAATAAAACTCCAAAGTATGGAAACGATGATGACTATGCTGACGATATCATGAAAGCGCTTTTTGATGTATACTACAATGAAGTAAATGGAAGGAAGACTGTAAAGGGAGGCACTTATAGAATTGATATGCTGCCTACCACCTGTCATGTATATTTTGGTTCTGTAACTGGAGCTACTGCGGATGGCAGAAAATCAGGAATGCCTCAATCAGAAGGGATATCTCCGGTACAAGGCTCCGATACTAAGGGACCTACCGGAGTAATAAAATCAGCCTCTAAGATGGACCACCTCAAAACAGGGGGAACGCTGCTTAACCTAAAGCTTACACCTGGTTTGGTACAAAACGAAGAGGGAATAGATAAGCTTTCTCACTTGGTGAGAAGCTACTTCAAGCTGGATGGGCATCATATTCAATTTAATGTGGTGAATGCAGACACCTTGAGAAAGGCACAAAAGAATCCGGAGCAGTATAAGGATTTGATTGTAAGAGTAGCGGGCTACAGCGATTATTTCTGTGACCTCAACGAGGCATTGCAGAATGAAATAATAGCAAGGACAGAGCATAAAGAATTTTAAAAAATAAGCGGTCTGATATTTGTCAGACCGCTTATTTTTTCTCGCTATTTACCGAAGTATCTCTTCAAAAGCCCTTGGAATGCCGCACCGTGTCTTGCTTCGTCATGTGACTTATAATAGTAAAGCAGCTTATATCAACATTTTAACAACTCAAGTTTTGTAAAAAATCCATATTTCCCACTGATTTCCCACCAAAAGTTTTTTCCCACAGGCTCAAATAGCTAAGCTGTTAATTAAAAAGATAGGAGGAATTTTTAATTATTGCTCTTTCTACAGAATTAGCAGGAAAATAGAAGCTTTATTTAAGCCTCTAGTATATTTAGTTTGAGATAATATTGTGTATGGAAGTAGCCATTACGTGAGAACGCAGAGTCAGATCGGCAGAATGGAAAGATTTTCAAAACATGTGTACATTTATGCTGTATTGTGATATGATTTATAGCATGAACGTACAAAGAAGGTGATTGATATGACCGACTACGAAGCTGCAATCCAACAAATATTAAAAAATAACAACGGCATTGTGACGACCACACAAGTAACTGAAGCCAGAATTCCAAGACGCTGCCTTAGTGCTATGGTTGAATCCGGTACGATTTATAGAGTAGAACGTGGCATTTATGCACTCCCTGAAGTCTGGGAGGACGAACTGTTTTTTATGCAGTACCGTTTTTCAAAAGGAATTTTTTCGCATGAAACAGCCTTGTATCTTCATGGCATGACCGATCGCACACCGATCAGATATACGATGACCTTTCCTTTCGGTTATAACACCGGAGGCGTTAAGAAGCAGGGCATCAATGCAAAGCTGTCTATTGAAGAGATTTATGAATTAGGTATTACCACGATATCTTCTCCAAGCGGCAATATGGTTAATGTATACGATATTGAACGTACACTCTGCGATGTTGTAAAAACTCGTCACAGAGGCGATATACAAGTGATCAATCAAGCAATGAAGACCTATGCCAGCTCTAAGAATAAAGATATTGCAAAACTCATGAACTATGCCGACAGGCTTTGTGTGAAATCAAAGGTTTTAAAATATATGGAGGTTCTATTATGATAACCAACAATCCTATGCAATTGAAGGCTTATATTAAGAAAATGGCTGCCGAAAAAAATGTTTCCGCACAGCTTGTTATGCAAAATTATATGATGGAACGATTACTGGAGCGGGTTTCTCTTTCGAAATACAAAGAGAATTTTATCCTGAAAGGTGGATTTCTGATCGCAGCCATCGTCGGTCTTGATACAAGAACCACCATGGATATCGACACAACCATAAAAGGTTTTGAACTCACCCATGATTCCATTCGTGAAATATTTGAAGATATTTGCAAAATAGCAGTTGAGGACGATGTGATTTTTTCTGTGAATCGAACAACCGATATTCGTGAAAACGATGATTATCCGGGCATTCGTGTAAGCCTGACTGCCAGCTATCCGCCTCTAAAGGTGCCAATGACAGTAGATGTAACTACCGGTGATAAGATTACGCCTCACGAAATCAAGTATACCTTCCGGTTGTTATTCGATGAGCGCTCCATCTCTATTGTAGCATATAATCTAGAGACCATTCTGGCTGAAAAACTGGAAACTATATTATCACGCAACATCGCCAATACCCGACCAAGGGATTTTTACGATGTGTATATTCTTTACACGCTTCGCAGATCGGAATGTGATCCCCAGTTATTAAAAACAGCCTTAGAGGAAACCGCCAAAAAGCGTGGTAGTTTATCGGTTCTTGATCAATATGAAAGCATCGTTGACAGCATCCGAAACAGCTCTGGAATGCAGTCGTTTTGGTCAAGCTATCAAAAGGAATTCGATTATGCCAAGGATATCAGCTTTGATGAGACATGCGATATGGTGCTAAAAATCATGGATCTTTTGAAATATACAATTAAAGAATAAAATAAAGAGAAATGTTGTTCCAGAGAAAAAGAAGGATACTAAATTAATAATTATCACCCTAACTTAAGAACATTATTTTTGTCCAATCAAAGTTGTTTGTAACGATAGTTCTACTGACTCCTGAGGTATTTATGTATATCAATTAGGAGGAATTTTCAAATACCTATAGAAATTAGCATGGAAAGCAAAGACAAAGCCATTAGTCTCTTTAGATATATAATGGAGCTTTACGCTCAAAGGTATCAGGTCGTTACCGACGTAAAGAAATAGGAATGGACTAAATTTGTTGTAGATATTCCAAAAGATGAAGAAAACATAGTGTTTAATTATATTGATAGAACGGATGAAGATGATGAAAATGCTTCTTCACAAGTATTAATTCTAAGAGTAAAAATTCTCACAGTTTTCCCACAAAAAGTTGATATATGCTAAAATATAAAAAATTATAAAAAAATACAATTTCTAAAATCAGTTTCGTGAACAATGCCTACAAGCATTGATATTAAACGATTGACTGATAATAGAAATTGTATCTAGATGTATCTTTTTATAATCTTACTTACCAAAATATCTCTTCAAAAGTCCTGCAAATGCTGCTCCGTGTCTTGCTTCATCCTTGCACATTTCATGTACAGTGTCATGAATTGCATCATAGTTTAGCTTCTTCGCCAAAGTTGCAAGATCCTTCTTGCCTTGGCAAGCACCATGCTCTGCATCAACTCTCATTTGTAGGTTCTTCTTAGTATCAGGTGTTACAACTTCACCGAGAAGTTCAGCAAATTTTGCAGCATGTTCAGCCTCTTCAAATGCTATTCTCTTGTAAGCTTCAGCTATTTCAGGATAACCTTCTCTATCTGCTTGACGGCTCATTGCTAAGTACATGCCAACTTCGGTGCATTCGCCCATAAAGTTCATTTTCAAACTATCAATAACCTCTTTCTCAACACCGGCTGCTACACCGATTCTATGCTCGTCAGCCCAAGCCAAGGTCTCATCATTTTTCTCAGCAAACTTTTCTTGTTTTGCCTTACATACTGGACATTGTTCAGGTGCCTCCATCCCTTCGTGGATATAACCGCAAATTGTGCATACATACTTCTTCATATTGATTCCTCCTAAATTCTATTTATTAATTTATATTCTACCAAATTGTATTCTTACATTTGGTATTTTATACACATACAACATATAATTATTATATAATAATTATTATTAATAGGCAATATATTTTTCAAAATATTTTTTTAAAACAAAACGAAAAGGTTTGGGGGTCTCTGAAGCTACCGTAAAAAATGCAGAACTTCTTTAGCTGCTGTTGAATTCCTTCAACAGTTTTGCCAGCACTGCCATCCTTATAAGTATCCACTTTGCTACAGCGGTCAGTGAAAAAACGACTAACAGCTTACTCTTTTCCAATTTCGCTCCCCTGGGCTTATTATAACGAGGCAAAAGAAGTCCTCCACTTCTATAAGTGACGGGTTCCAATTTCTGCAAGAAGCGGTGGGCATATATCCCCTGCCTCGTTGAAACGCTCGGGTAGGTTTTTTGCAAAAACACAAAAAACCTTTCAGTAAAATCTTATTATAAAATTGGACAAATTAATACAGCTAAAAGCTAAATTAATACAGTTCAAGTTGATAAAAAGAATGATATAATATAATAGAATATGTAGAATTATGGAAATATGATTTCGTAACATGAATAAATCTGTTAGTGCTTTTCCAAAATAATGCTTTTATTTTTACGCAGGTAAATATAACGAGGCAAAAATATGTCCCCTACTTCTATAAGTGGTGGGTTCCGATTTCAGCAACAGGAGGTGGGCATATATCTCCCTGCCTCGTTGAAACGCCTTGGGTAGTTTTTTGCAACAAGTGCAAAAAACTTTCAATAAATCTTGTTATAATAAATATAAACATTTTGGGAGGAACGATCATGAGAATTAGTCTTAAAGTAAAGCTAATATTGACCTTTTTGATATTAATATCAATACCCATCTCAGTACTTGGCTATATATCATACGGCATGTCTTCAAAAGCGCTGCAAAGTGCAGTTGAAGAGAAGCTGAAGGGCGATGCGGCATTATCCTCAGAAATCATTACAAAAAACTTAGAAGTTATAAAGAGCGGACTAAAGATTGCGTCTCAAAACAATATATTGGTAGCAGCCCTTACTCCAAATGAGAATAATCAGACCTTGGAGGATGCATTTAGCTATATAGGTGTATTTAGAAAACAAATACTCAATGTTGAAACAGTGTCCTTGGCTGATAAAAATGGGAATGTGATATTAACGGATGTCAGCATGACTCCGGACATGAATATAGCAGACAAAAAATATTATAAAGATGCTTTTGGTGGCAAAGTCATCGTAAGTGATGTTACAATGTCAAAAACATCGAACAAGCCGGTTATTACAATTGCACAGCCGCTAACTTCCTTTAGTCAAGTTGTAGGTGTATTAGTTGTTGAAGTAAGCTTTAACAATATATCTAGGCATGCAGAAGAAATTGTAATAGGTAAAACAGGCTATGCAAGTCTGATAGATAAAAATGGATTGTATGTATATCATCCCGAAGCTGAAAAGGTTCTAAAGGATAATATAAAGGATATTAAGAGTCCAGAATATCAAAGCTTAATACCCAAAATATTTTCAATAGAAGGTGGCGCGGGTTTTTATACTAACAATGGGGAAGTTAAATACATAAGATTTTTGCCTGCAGGAGATTGGATATTAATATTAGAGGCAGATTATAACGAATATATGCGTCCTGCTATTAATATTGGTAAGAGCACATTATTTATAGGCTTGATTTGTATTATTATAGCTATGATCATTGCATATATGATTTCTACCTTTAACATTGTAAAGCCTGTGAAAAAGCTGCAGCAGCTCATGAGTAAAGCCGGTGAAGGTGATTTGCAGGTATCAGCAGATATTAAAACAAAGGATGAGATTGCAGATTTAGCAAGATCCTTTAATCAAATGATCAAAAAACAAGGAGACATCGTCGCACAGGTTAGAAGCGGTGCTCAAGACATGGCAGCATCAGCCGAGGAGATGGCAGCATCGACAGAACAGATCAGCGCAGCTACTACGCAGATAAATATAAATATTCAGGAAGTGGCAAATGGTGCAGGACAACAGAATTCATCAATTTTAGACACATCAAGCGTATTAAAAGAATTGTCAAGTATGGTGGAGCTGGCGAAAAACAAAGCCAATTATGCGAATCAGAATGCAATAATTACGATGGATACTGCAGGCAATGGAAGAAGTAAGGTTCATGAGACTATCAAGGCCATTGATGCGATTAACACCACAAACAAGGAAACCTTTGAAGTACTTAATCTACTTGATAATTTATCAAACAGGATAGGCAATATTATTGGGACAATTAATACAATTGCAGAACAAACCAATTTACTAGCATTAAATGCAGCTATTGAGGCTGCAAGAGCAGGAGAGCATGGGAAGGGCTTTGCAGTGGTTGCAGATGAAGTAAGAAAGCTTTCAGAGCAATCGAATATGGGCGCCCGTGAAATAGAGTCTTTGGTTAATGAAATGATTGTGCAAACACAAAGTGCTGTGAGGTCAATTAATGAAGAAAAAAATGCAGTAGAAAACGGTGCAAAAATTGCAGAACAGACGGATAAAGCCTTTGAAGAAATTATTCATGCAGTTCAGAGTATCGTACTGAATATCTCTGAAATAGTTGAAATTACTGGCCGCGAAGTGGATAAATCAAATGATGTAGTTAAACTTATTCATGATGTTGCAAGAATAACTGAAAGTAACTCAGCTAGCAGTCAGGAGGTTGCTTCTTCTGTAGAAGAGCAAGCAATTACACTACAAACCCTTGCTTCAACAGCAGAAGAAATCAGCTCCATGGCAATAGTTCTTGAGAACCTAACAAAACAGTTTAAGGTTTAGATTTGTATTAGAGCAGTAAAAGGGATATTCTCCTTTTTATTGCTCTGTTTTTTTATGGAAGCTGATTTTGCTATATTAATGCATTATAAGAATTATATAGGATAAAATAGAAGAAAGTGTGTATGTATTAATTATTTATAGGATGGTGTACAGTATGAGTAACATAAAGGGTGCCTTTATATTTCCGCATCCCCCTATTATTGTTGGTGAAGTGGGAAAAGGAAGTGAAGTAAAAGCACAAGCAACTATTGATGCAGTGGAAGAAGCGGCGAAGAGAATTGCAGAGCTAAAGCCTGATACGATACTTATTATAACGCCTCATGGGAATCTTTTTTCTGATGCAATAACGATAAATGGTGACGCATTGCTAGATGGAAGCTTGGTTAATTTCGGAGCACCTCAAGTGAAGCTGGAATTGGATAATGACTTGGAGTTGGTACAAGAAATATCGATTCATGCTGATGAAAAAGATATTATGGCCATTGCAATTGATAAAGAAGTAAGAAAATCATATAGAGTGGAAAATGGGTTAGATCATGGTGCTCTTGTTCCACTCTATTTCATACACAAGCTATATCAGGACTTTAAGCTGGTACATATAACCTACAGTATGCTTCCCCACGAGGAGCATTATCGTTTTGGCATGGCAATAGGCCAGGCTGTAGAAAAATTGAACAGAAACACAGTTATCATCTGTAGTGGCGATTTGTCTCACAAACTGACAAAAGACGCTCCTGCTGGTTATAGTCCAAAAGGCGCAGAGTTTGACGAAGAGTATATAGAGATCATCAAACAGGGTGCTGTAAATAAGCTCTTGAGTATGAATTGTGAACTGACGGAGGCAGCGGGAGAATGCGGACTAAGATCGACAGTTTTGATGTATGGAATTTTAGATGGATGTGAAACAAAGGGAGAAGTATTATCCTATGAGGGACCCTTTGGGGTTGGCTATTGTGTTGCTCAATTGCATTTGAATTGTGGCAATCGAAAGAACGATAATTCAGAGGTGCTTCAGGACTATATCAATGATAAGAAAAAAAGACTACATGAAACACGCAGCAAGGAAGACAGCTATGTATCCTTAGCCAGAAATACGATAGAAAGCTATATCAGGACTGAAACGCTGCCTGGTTTAAATGAGAAGCTCCCGCCTGAGCTGCTGCAAAACAAAGCCGGAGTATTTGTTTCTCTAAAAAAACATGGGGAGCTGAGAGGCTGTATAGGCACCATAGCACCCACTACCGATAATATAGCACAAGAAATTATTCAAAATGCGGTAAGTGCAAGTACAAAGGATCCGCGATTTTATCCAGTAGAAGTGGATGAACTGGATGAGCTGGAGTATTCAGTTGATGTACTTGGTAAGCCTGAGGCTATTGGCAGCGCCAGTGAATTGGATGTGTATAGATATGGTGTAATAGTGAGAAATGGCTCCAAATCAGGCTTGTTGCTGCCAAACTTAGAGGGAGTAGATACAATAGAGCAGCAGTTGGACATTGTGCTGCAAAAGGCAGGTATAGCAAAGGGGGAAAATTATAAAATGGAACGCTTTGAGGTAATAAGACATAAGTAATCTGATATGGAGGATGCTTTATGGAAAATATAAAGGAAGCCATGTATTTTAGAAAGCTGGAAAACAATGCAGTGCAGTGTGATTTATGTCCCCATGGCTGTGAAATTGCAGCAGGAAGTAGAGGCTTATGTAAAGTAAGGAGCAATGTTGAGGGGACTCTTTATGCTGAGAATTATGGCAGAGTATCCTTTATTGCTATGGATCCAATGGAAAAGAAGCCTTTGTATCACTTCTACCCGGGAAAATATGTACTTTCAATCGGTACCATTGGCTGCAACTTTAAATGCAGCTTCTGTCAAAACTATGAGATTGCTCAGGAAAAAGCTGCAACAAAATATGTTGCGCCACGTTATCTGCTCAATCTGTGCAGAAGTGAAGAGGACTGCGTGGGGATAGCATATACATATAATGAGCCCAATGTGTGGTTTGAGTATATTTTAGAAACTGCCGCCATGATAAAGCAAGAGGGACTAAAAAATGTAATGGTATCAAACGGTTATATTAATCCTAAGCCTTTGTCTGAGTTATTGCAATATATTGATGCCTTTAATATAGATGTAAAAGGCTTTGGTGAGAAATACTACCAGGATATTTGCGGTGGAACACTTCATGAGGTGCAAAAAACTGTGGAAGCTGCCACAGAAGAGGCTCATGTAGAAATCACAACCTTAATTGTACCGGGCTATAATGATAGCCCAGAAGAAATAAAGAGTCTTGCAATTTGGTTGGCGGGTATAGATCCCTCTATACCCCTTCACTTAACCAGATACTATCCTAGTTATAAAATGTCTGCCCCTCCTACCCCGTTAGTTACAATTAGACAACTTAAAGAAGTTGCAATAGAGCATTTGGACTATGTGTATATTGGAAATGTGATGGGAGAAGGGCTTGATACAACCTGTCCAAGCTGTGGAGCGCTGCTGCTGAAAAGATCGGGAGGTATTTTTATTGAGCATTTGAATGTGGATGAAAAGCAATGCTCCAAATGCGGGAAAGAAATAAATATTATTGGACTGCAGTAATATATAGTACTCTATTCTTTGCTCTATAAGGAATGAAATTGCTTCCGCAAAGCTTCAACAGCATCAGAAGGCATGCTTTGTGGGCCGCAATATATAGTAGCTATGCATATTTACTCCTGTGGCATTAACTGATATAATTATTATGTATTATATTGACAAAATGTGGAGGGATCATTGACGTGAACTTTTTTTATCAGGTTAGAGAAAGTGTTATTGACTTTAAATTTTATAAGCTTATAAAGGATAATCGCTTCGCTAAGAGCTTTTTATATTTGCTATTATTGCTGTTGATTGTATACTCTATGCTTACTGTTAGAAATTATCTTTTGGTCAAGAATATATTAGAGCAAGCCTCTTTTGAGCTAAGTGAAAGCATGCCGGATTTTCAACTTAAGGATGGCAAATTTAGCTTTGAGGGTGAAATGCCCTTCTACATAAGCAGTAGTACCAATGAGGTCTTCATTATTGATACCACTGGGACGGTTGATAAAAAGGCACTGCAAAACGCAATGACAGGCATATTGATTACAGAGAATAATATTTATATAAAAAATAATGCACAGCAACAGGAATTGAGTTTTTCAGAAATGAAGGATACTGAATTCAACAAAGCAAGCTTAATTGAGCGCCTTCCAAGTCTAAGCTGGATGGTATTGATCATTATGCTTTTGTGGTTTGTTTTCGCCTTAGGAGGACATTTGCTTTATGTTTTAATACTTGCATTGGTAGGCTTGGCTATTAGCGCCAGCTTAAATGCTGATTTAAAATACAAGCAGGTGTTAAACTTTAGCATTTATGCACTCACTCTGCCAATGTTAATTGATTTGGCTTTCGATATTGCAACGCTTCCTATGCTGATAGGCTTCGGTGGAAGTGTGGCAGCAGCCCTCATGAGGCAGCTATTATATTTCACGCTTTATACCGGTATAGCAATTGTATATTTATATCTTGCTATTAAAACCAATATTGAAAACAAAGTGCAATTGGAGCAACCAAAGGAAAACGATTCATTGTAGGGGATGATCCCAGCGTCATCTCATGTTAAATTAAATAAGAGCACAGTTTACTGTGCTTTTGCTTTTGGAGGAGTTATGAAAGTAGGGGTAATATCCGACACACACATTAAAAGTCCCGATAAGCTGCTACCTAATGAGATTTTCTTGGCCTTTGAGGGTGTAGACCTTATACTACATGCAGGGGATATACTTATAGAGGAAATTTTGATGCAGCTGGAGGCAATAGCCCCGGTACAAGCAGTAGCAGGAAACAATGACTGCTTTGAAATATACCAAAAGCATGGAACACGTAAGCTGATTACAATAGGCGGCAAAAAAATAGGAATGACCCACGGTGTGAGCAGAGGAAAAACCTATATGAGTGCATATGGAGAATTCATTGATGACGATGTAGATTGCATAGTTTATGGCCATAGCCACATACCTCATAATGAGGTAATCAACAATATTTTGCTCTTCAACCCGGGCTCTGCTACGCAAAGAAGATTTCAACCGCAGCATTCAGTGGGAATTTTGCATATAGATCAAAATATAGTTGGTGAAATAATCTATATAGATTAATTAGAGCAGTGAGTCAAAAAATTGAGGTGATTTTACTATGCTTGCAGGTACAGCTGTCATATTAGCGGGTGGCAAAAGCAGCAGAATGGGCTTTGATAAGCAGGATATCATACTAAATGGAAAGCTGCTTATAGATCAACAAATACAAGTATTGCATAATATATTTAATGAAATAATAATTGTTACCAACAAACCTAAGCTTTATAAGACCTATAACTGCATATTGGCAATTGATGAGTTGAAGGATTTTGGTCCTTTGGGGGGGATACATGCAGGTCTAATAGCGGCTAAAAGCCAATTCAGTTACTTTTTAGCCTGTGATATGCCAAACATAAATAAGAATTATATAATGCATATGCTAGAAATAATTAATAATTTAAGTATTGGTCAACAAGCTGTTATAACTCATTTTGGAAACTGGCTGGAGCCCTTTAATGCTTTTTATTCTAAAGATTTGATTCCAATTATTGAAAAAGCGCATATTGATAAAAAGATCAAAATTGGAAATGTGTTGGCAGAGGCTCAAATCCATTATATAGAAGAAGTGGAAGCACGAGCTTATAGTCCGGACTGGAGCATGTTTGCCAATATCAATACTCAAGAGGATTTAATTAAGCTGACGTAGCAGGATTTTAAAGTAACTAACAAAAGAAAAAGTAAGTGGCAAATATTAGACCACTATAAGTACAGAATTGACTATGGTAAAATAATAAATAATAATATATAATTAAGAATATACAAAAATTTCCGAGCCGCAGCATCTAAAGGCACTGCCCATGAAGCTGCAGCCGATGGGTATGGAGAGAAATTTCCTTGCCTCCCTGTTGGAAAGGAAATGCTGTTTTGATCTACAAGCAATCCTTTTGGATTGCTTTTTTTGATTATCTTCCCTATGCAAAGGAGAATAAGAATGGACTATATCATTCAGGGATTTGGAGAAGCTATTGGTTTGCTTCTATCC
Organism: Clostridiales bacterium GWB2_37_7; assembly: GCA_001797185.1. Classification (GTDB taxonomy): domain Bacteria; phylum Bacillota; class Clostridia; order Lutisporales; family Lutisporaceae; genus GWB2-37-7. The sequence goes on along the minus strand of MGOS01000074.1, from coordinate 15,480 downwards.
TTTGATAAAGAAATATACAGCATCATATTATTAACACTTTATGTTACTTTAATGTCGACCTTTATAGCTGCACTAATTGCAGTTCCACTAGGTATTTTGATGGGTATAAAAAACTTCGTATTTAAAAAGACCTTGATTAGATTGCTATATACTTTTATGAGCATGCCGCCGGTGATTGCTGGCTTATTTGTTTTTCTGATATTATCCAGAAGAGGACCATTAGGACAGCTGGAGCTGCTTTTTACACCCACTGCTATGATTATAGCTCAGGTACTTTTGGTTGCTCCAATCATTATGGGTATAACCTACAACAATACAAGAGAAAAGGGCAAAACTATTAAGCAGGTTGCTCATACCTTAGGCGCCAGTAAGCTGCAGGCACTGGTATTGCTGCTGTTTGAGCTGAGAGCTGATATATTGGCAGCTGTTGTGTCCGGTTTCGGCAGAGCAATTTCTGAGGTAGGTGCAGTTATACTGGTAGGTGGAAATATAAAGGGACATACTAGAGTCATGACAACAAGTATTGCAATGCTCCAAAGCATGGGAGACTACTCACAAGCCATAGCGATTGGAGTTGTTCTGTTAGTCATATCCTTTGTAATTAACAGCATTTTATATCAAGGACAGAAGGTGATCTAATTGGACATCGTATTGCAAAATATATTGAAGAAATATGGAAACAAAACAGTTTTGCATATAGATAAGCTGGAGCTAAAGGCTGGATTGGTGACAGGTATTATTGGTCCAAACGGCTCAGGGAAAAGCACCTTGATGAAAATTATAGCAGGCTTGGATAATGCTTTTACAGGCAGCCTTCGTATAAATGGGGGAGAAGTGAATCAAGAAATTAACAAGAATATGACTATGGTTTTTCAAAAGCCATATTTAATAAATACAGATGTATATAATAATATAGCATATCCTCTGAAAATTAGAGGCAAATCCAAAACAGAAATAAATAATAAGCTTCAGAATGTAATCCGATTGATGAAGCTGGAGGGTATTGCACATCAAAATGCTTGCACCTTGTCAGGTGGAGAGATGCAAAAAGTAGCCTTGGCAAGGGCTATTGTTTTTGAGCCCAGGCTGCTGCTGTTAGATGAGCCTACGGCAAATATAGATCCTCAAACGATGCAGCTTATGGAAAATGCAATAAGCTATGTTAACCAAAGGTGCAATACTACTGTGATAATTGTTACTCATAATATTGGTCAATTACAGAGAATGTGTAGGGAGGCAGTCTTTATGCGTGAAGGTAAAGTTGAAAAACAAGGTACGATGAGAGACATTTTATCTAATATAAAAGGAACCTATATAGACGAGTTTTTGGAGCTGGATATGTAAGGAATGCATTGCTGCATAATTAAATTAGCTCAATATTTTGGATAAACAGAAACTGCTTATCGAACAAAGAATATAGTACTACATATATAATTAACCGCAAATAAGCTAAAGAAAGGAAGTTCAACATGAAGCTGCTTAAGGTTGATACAATACAACAGGTGTTGGATAAGATGGAATATCAATTCAGGGATATAAAGCTTAGCACTGAAGAGATAAATATCCTAGAGGTTGTTGGGAGAACAGCTGCAGAGGAGATTCTATCACAATATAATATACCGGATTTTAATCGATCTACAGTGGATGGCTATGCCATAGTTGCATCAGATACCTTTGGCGTAACTGACAGCATACCTGTTTTTCTTGACGTAATAGGGCAGGTGGAAATGGGAAAAGCAACCAATATAGTAATAAATAAAGGCCAAGCTGCATATGTTCCAACTGGGGGCATGGTTCCGTCCGGTGCTGATGCAGTAATTATGATAGAGTATATTGAGGAAATGGATAACAAAACCATTGCAGCATATTCCGCAACAGCACCGGGAGAGAATATTATAAGAATTGGTGATGACGTAGCTGCGGGAGCAAGCCTAATACATAAAGGAAAGCTGATTAAGCCTCAGGATATAGGTGCTATGGCAGCGGCAGGAATTAGGCAGATTAATGTTTATGAAAAGCCCAGAGTTGCAGTAATATCTACAGGAGACGAAATAGCCGATCCTTTTGGGGACATAGAAGCTGGAGAAATTCGAGATATAAATACCTATACCCTATCGGCTATGCTGGAGGAGATGGGGGCTGCTGTAACCGTCAGAAAGGTTATTAAGGATGAATTTGAGTTGTTGAGAAGCAATGTAGAGGCTGCTCTGGAAAACAATCACATAGTGATTATATCCGGTGGCAGCTCAGTAGGAACAAAGGACGTAACAGCTAAGGTAATTGATTGCTTGGGAGAACCTGGTGTATTTGTTCATGGCATGGCAGTTAAGCCTGGGAAGCCCACTATAATAGGAAAAGCAAAGGGTAGGGCATTGTTTGGCTTGCCGGGACACCCTGTATCTGCTGTTATGGTATTTAAGGTGCTGGTAGGACACTTTATTGCAAAACTCATGAATAGAGATCATTTTAGCCTGCAAATTCCCGCAGAATGCAGCACCAATGTGCATTCATCTCCTGGGAAGGAGACCTTTCAAATGGTAGAACTGCAGCAAATCGGCAATGGATATCTGGCAGTACCACTGCATGGCAAATCAGGAGCCATTTCCCTTGTTTCCAAAGCACATGGCTTTGTGAGAATTCCTCATAACAAGGAGGGTATCAGCAAGGGTGAAATTGTTATGGTAGAAGTTCTTTAACGTTAGGAGGAATTGAGATGAGTGGAATGGTTAGAAATATATATCTTTCAAATATGGAAGTGGAGAATGCCTTAGCGCTTTTTACAGACCGTCTTAAATCAAATATAGCTAGGTGGGAAGAAGAGGAAACAACAACCATCGACTCCTTGGGCAGAGTGACCTCAAAAGCAATCTTTGCCCTAGTATCTTCACCAAATTACAATGCTTCTGCCATGGATGGCATAGCTGTTAAGGCCAAGACTACCTTTGCAGCTTCAGAGGTAAATCCTGTAAGACTAAAAAAAGACATTGACTTCATTTATGTAGATACAGGAGACCCTATTTTGGACCCTTTTGATGCGGTTATTATGATTGAGGATGTTGTTGTTATTGATGACAGCGTTGTTGAGATCATTAAGGCAGCAGCGCCTTGGCAGGATATACGCCCGATAGGTGAAGATATTGTTGCCAATGAAATGATTATTCCGTCCAATCACATGATTAGACCAGTTGATATGGCTGCTATGTTAGCGGGTGGGGTAAATTCAGTCAAAGTATATAAGAAGCCTAAGGTAGGGCTGATACCTACAGGCACAGAAATTATTGAGCCGGGAGAGCCTTTGAGCTTGGGCAGCATTATTGAATCCAACTCAAGAATGTTTGAGGGCTTGGTAAAAGAATATGGTGGGCAGTCAAACAGAACCAAGCCTATTCCAGATGATTATCAGTTATTAAAAAGCGGAATGCTGGAGGCTGTTAATCAAAATGATATGGTGATTATCAATGCAGGCTCATCGGCAGGCTCAGAGGATTATACAGTTAAGCTGATTGCTGAGTTAGGAGAGGTATTGGTGCATGGCATCGCAACCAAACCGGGCAAGCCCGCAATATTGGGAATCATACAGGGCAAGCCTGTAATTGGGATACCAGGTTATCCTGTATCTGCCTACTTTGTATTTGAAAATTTTGTGAAGCCAGTTATAAAAAGCTTTATTAAGCAGCCAACGTTCTCAAGGGACACTGTAGAAGCAGTACTATCCAAGAGAGTAGTTTCCTCCCTAAAGCATAGAGAATATGTTCGTATAAAGCTGGGTATGGTGGATGATAAACTGATTGCCACTCCGTTGAGTAGGGGGGCAGGAGCTACGATGTCCTTGGTCAGGGCAGACGGAATATTGGTGATACCACAAAACTCTGAGGGTGCTGAGGGCGGTGAAGCAGTACAAGTCGAGCTGCTTAAGAATATATCAGAAATAAGAAGCACAGTTGTTTCTATAGGCAGTCATGATATTGCAATGGATATTATGGCAAATTTGATTCATCAGAAAGATTCTGCATATAGTTTATCCTCAGCCCATGTAGGCAGTATGGGAGGAATCATGGCACTTAGAAGAGGCGAGACCCATATTGCGCCTATTCACTTGCTGGATGAAGCTTCCGGCATCTATAATTTAAATTATTTAGAAAGATATCTGCCTAATAAAAAAATGGCACTGATTAAGGGATTAAAGAGGATTCAAGGAATCATGGTCAAAAAAGGTAATCCAAAGAATATCAAAAGCTTTGAAGACTTGGTACGTGATGATATACAATTCGTCAATCGACAAAAAGGTGCAGGTACCAGGATATTGATGGATTACTTGGTGGTACAAAAGGGCTTATCGGTAGAAAAAATATCTGGTTATGAAAGAGAGATGACGACCCACATGGCAGTAGCTGCTGCAGTAGACTCAGGCAGTGCTGATGCAGGGTTGGGGGTGTTGTCGGCTGCCAAGGCCATGGATTTGGATTTTATACCTATCGGTGAAGAGGACTACGATTTCGCGGTTCCAGTCAGCTATCTTAAACTGCCTATGATAGAATTGTTTTTAAGTATTTTGAAGTCAGAGGAATTTGCCAAGGAGCTGGAAGTATTGGGAGGTTATTCTCTAGAATCAGTGGGAGAAATTGTATATATCTGATTTGTAGGGGCAGACCAAGATTACGTTTCTAAAAGAAACGCAACTATATATTTCGTGCTAAACCTTTTACATTAATCAAATAGCACGAAATATTATCCACTGCTTATAAAACGCACAAAGTACCTATTACTTTAATGTTAAAACTTTAGTGCGTTTTATATGGTGTCTGCCCGCTATGAATTAGCAGTACACTAACAAGAGGGGAATGGTGAAGACTATGAAGGATACCCTGGGAAGAAACATAAATTACCTGAGAATATCAGTGACCGACCGCTGCAACCTCAGATGTATGTATTGCATGCCAGAGGAAGGAATCTGCAAGAAAGAACATGAGGATATACTATCCTTGGAAGAAATCTATGAGGTAGTCAAGACCTGCTCTGAGCTTGGTATTAGTAAAGTACGCATAACAGGAGGAGAACCCCTTGTACGCAAAGGCTTGATTGGATTGGTTCAAGATATTTCTAAGCTGCAGGGTATAAATGAGCTGGCTCTGACAACAAATGGAGTTTTGCTGTCAAAGTATGCCTATGAACTAAAGGCAGCCGGACTTGACAGAGTTAATATAAGCTTGGATACCATGAATGAAGAAAAGTACAGCTATATTACCCGAGAGGGAAGCCTAAATAATGTGATGTCGGGTATTGCTGCAGCTGAAGCAGCGGGCTTGCAGCCTATAAAGCTGAATACAGTGCTTATTGGTGGCTTTAATGATGATGAAATAGAGAGCTTTGCAAACTTGACCTTAGATAGAAGAATTGATGTACGGTTTATAGAGCTTATGCCCATTGGTCAAGCAGGGCATTGGTCAAAAAAGCACTTTATATCCAATACTGAAATATTAAATAGGGTTAAGGGCTTGCAGCCTATTCAAAGCGATGACCCTAGCAGCCCTGCGAAATATTATATGCTGCCCGGAGCCAAAGGAAAGGTAGGACTTATAAACCCCATAAGCCATGCCTTTTGCGGCAGCTGCAACAGAATTAGACTGACTGCTGATGGGAAATTTAAGCCCTGTCTGCATACGGAAACAGAAATTGACGTCAAAGAGGTCTTAAGGAGTGGTGCAAGCCTGAAAGAGGCAATTAAGGAAACGATCCTCCAAAAGCCAGAGCAGCACAACCTGAATTGTCAGCACAACAAGCCCATAGCAAGAGACATGTACCGTATAGGTGGATAATTATACTAGGAGGTAATATCATGGATGCAAAGGTAATAGCAATAAATATAAGTGAGAAAAAGGGTGTTCCAAAAAGAACCATTGAGGAAGGTGTCTTCCAGATTGACCACGGCTTGGTTGGAGATGCTCATGCGGGAAATTGGCATAGACAAGTGAGCTTGTTGGGAATAGAAAGTATTAATAAGATGAAGGCGTTGGGAATAGAAGGCCTTTGCACAGGGAAATTTGCAGAGAATCTAACCACTGAAGGCATAGAGCTGTATAAAATTCCCGTTGGAACTAAGCTGCAAATAGGAGAAACCATTCAGGAAGTAACTCAAATCGGCAAGGAATGTCACACCAAATGTGCAATATTCCATCAGATTGGAAACTGTGTAATGCCGACAGAGGGCATATTCACTAAGGTTCTCAAGGAAGGCACTGTAAGGCCAGGGGATATTATCAAGATACTTGAATAAACCATTGTAAACAGACAACACTATGATGTAAGAGATTAAAGCTAGCATTGTTTTGGGGGATATTATGGAAGATAATAAAAAATGAAAAGGCAGGTTGTCTTATATATTTATTGGGAGCCCTTTCTTTTATTCCACTGATTGGTGTAATTATAGGCATAATGACTATCTTATTGGGATTATTTAAATATAAGAAAGATAGATGGAAATAAGATTGGATATAAAATCAGACCTATAAAATAACTATTGCATTTATCAAGCAAGCTGTAAGTAATATATGTCTAAGGTCGGTGAATGAATGAATATTCTTTTTCTTATTTTAAGTACAATTATAATGCTGGTAGGAATGGTTGGAATTTTTGTTCCGGTGCTGCCTGGTACAGGCTTGGTTTTTGCAGGTACCTTACTATATGCATGGAGCACCAACTTCCAAGTTATTTCTATAGGTTACTTGATATTTTTTGCAGTATTGGCTGTTTTGGCTTGGGGCATAGACTATGTAGCCAGTATACTGACTGCCAAAAAATATGGAGCATCTAAATATAGTATTATATGCAGTGTTGTTTTAGGTATTATTGGTATGATACTATTCAGTGTTCCAGGACTGATTATCGGACAGCTTGCTGGCATAATTCTGGGAGAATTGTATTTTGGGAAGGAAATGCGAAGTGCAATTAAATCTGGCGTTGCTGTATTTGTAGGTTATCTTTTGGGGAATACCGCCAAAATAGTACTTTGTAGTATAATAGTAGCAGTATTTTATTTTAGGGTATTCACTTTCTAGTTAATATATGGCATTCATTTATGATAATATTAATTACAAGACTTCTGAGGAAGCTTTGCTAATCGGTAATGTTTTAATACATAAGGCATATGGGGGTTGTACGATGGATGAAAGGTTTCTTCAGCAGCTTTTTAACAGCGTGAAGGATGGAGAACTGCAAATAGATGAGGCTGTTAAAAGGCTAAAAAAGCTTCCTTACGAAGATATGGAGTATGTTAAGATTGATCACCATAGAAAATTAAGAACGGGCAAGGGTGAGGTTATATATTGTGCGGGCAAAACTCCCGAGCAATGTGTTGCTATTTTTGAAAAGCTATTGGAGTGCAATGGTAAGGCTATGGGTA
>MGOS01000074.1:7924-8068 GCA_001797185.1 Clostridiales bacterium GWB2_37_7 | reverse complement strand
AGCAACCTACCAAGCGGTAAAGGGAAGAATACCTGATGCTAAATACCATGAAAAAGCAGCGATCATTACGGTAGACAGAATAAGTGAGCAGCAAACTGAAGGTAAGATTGTTGTAGCAACTGGCGGTACTTCAGATATACCTGT
>MGOS01000074.1:0-7914 GCA_001797185.1 Clostridiales bacterium GWB2_37_7 | reverse complement strand
GTGGCTGGCTTGCACAGACTGCTTATGAATACAGATAAATTGGAAAATGCAAATGTAATCGTAGCAGTAGCGGGAATGGAAGGAGCCTTGCCCAGCGTAATAGCAGGACTAGCCGACTGTCCTGTAATTGCAGTTCCTACAAGTGTAGGCTATGGCGCAAACTTTGGAGGTTTGTCTGCTTTGCTTACTATGTTGAACAGCTGTGCCAGCGGTATTTCTGTTGTGAACATCGACAATGGCTTTGGAGCCGGCTTTTTGGCAAGTATGATAAACAAAAGATAGATTGGGGGGAGCGTACATATGAAGATATTGTATTTTGACTGCTTTTCCGGTATAAGCGGTGATATGACTTTGGGAGCTCTACTGGATTTGGGGGTAAGTCAGGAGCATTTGATTGAAAGCTTGCAGGCTTTAAAGTTAGAGGACGAATACTATTTAGATATAAAAAAGGAACTTAAAAATGGAATAATGGGCACCAAAGTGGATGTAGTGTTAAAGCATGCGGATGAGCATGACCGTGAACATGCACATTCGCATGAACATAATCATAGTCATAACCATCACCATCATCATGATGATGAAGCTGCGGTATCGCATATTCACAGTCATGGCCACGAACATGAGCATAGAAGCTATAAAAATATTGCAGCAATGATAGATGGAAGCGCCTTAAATGATAATGTTAAACGTATCAGTAAGGATATTTTTACTGTTATAGGGGAGGCTGAAGGTAAGATTCATGGCAAGCCATTGGAGGAAGTGCATTTTCATGAGGTAGGAGCAGTAGATTCCATCGTAGATATCGTAGGAGCTGCAATTTGCATAGATGCATTAAAGCCCGATGAAATCGTTTTTTCAAAAATTCCTCTATCCAGGGGCTTTGTAAAATGCCAGCACGGCATGTTCCCACTGCCTGCACCAGCAAGCTTGGAAATATTGAAGGATGTGCCTGTCTATTTTACAGATGTCAAATTTGAATTGGTAACACCCACGGGAGCAGGTATTATCAAGGCTTTGGCAGATGGCTTTGACGACAGCGGAGATATGACGATTGAAAAAATAGGTTATGGACTAGGTAAGAAAACCTATGAGAAGCCAAATGCTTTAAGAGTATATCTATACGAGAAAAAAAAAAGAACAAATGAGGTTGTGGAAATAGATACCAATATCGATGATATGACGGGGGAGCAGCTGGGTTTTGTAATGGAGCAGCTTCTGGATGCGGGCGCTTTGGATGTGTATTTTACTGACATTCAAATGAAAAAAAACAGACCCGGGGTAAAGCTGACCGTACTATGTTCAATTGATAAGCAGCCCGAAATCACGAAGCTACTGCTGACACATACAAGCACCTTTGGTGTAAGATACAAGCTTTTGGAAAGAGATATATTAGATCGAAGCTTTGTCGAAATTCCTCTAAAGCATGGCAGTATACGCTGTAAGGTTGGAAAGCTGGAGGGTGAAATCATAAAGGTTATTCCTGAATATGAGGACTGCAGGAGAATAGCAAAGGAGCATGCTTTGCCGATTTCGCAAATATTCAATGAAGCTTTGGGTATAGCAGCAAATTATGACAAAATGATTGACAAATCATGAACAATTAAATATACTATTTAGCAATAACAGCTATTATAGGCTCATATAAATTCGGTAATAAGGACCGAGAGTTTCTACCGCGCAACCGTAAATTGTGTGACTATGGGTGATTTATTGCATTTAGGCGCATAATTCACTTATGTCGCTTTTTTTGTTTAACTTTTACAGATATTGCACAAATTAAATTGTGTAATTTAAACCTATTTAATTTATTTACAAGGAGTGAAAACGATGGAGAAGTTTTTAAAGGAAGGACTTACCTTTGATGATGTGCTATTGATACCTGCAAAATCAGAAGTGCTGCCAAAAAACACAGATGTAAGTACATATCTTACAAGAAAAATAAAGCTTAATATACCTTTAATGTCTGCCGGCATGGATACTGTTACAGAAGCAAGACTTGCGATTGCGATTGCCAGAGAAGGCGGAATTGGCATTATTCATAAGAACATGTCAATAGAAAAACAAGCTATGGAAGTAGACAAGGTAAAGAGATCTGAGCATGGCGTTATAGTTGATCCTTTTCATCTATCCCCAGAAAACATTATTTCTGACGCCATGGAATTGATGGAAAGGTATAAAATATCCGGCGTGCCTATAACGAATAAAAAAGGGTTGCTGGTAGGAATACTGACCAACCGTGACTTAAGATTTGAGACTGATTTTTCTAGAAAAATAGATGAGGTAATGACGAAGGATAAGCTGGTCACTGCCCCTGTGGGAACCAGTGTAGCTGAGGCAGAGGAAGTGCTTAAAAAACACAAGATAGAAAAGCTTCCTTTGGTAGATGAGCAAGGCTATTTAAAAGGACTTATAACGATTAAAGACATAGAAAAGACGATTCAATTTCCACAATCAGCAAAGGATTCCGGCGGAAGATTGTTAGCCGGTGCTGCTGTCGGTATTACCGGTGATGTAATGGAAAGAGTAGCAGCATTGGTAGCAGCCAAGGTAGATGTAATCGTAGTAGATACAGCACACGGACATTCTAAGGGCGTAATAGATGCTGTAAGAAGGATAAAACAAACTTATCCAGGTATCCAGGTGATAGCAGGTAATGTTGCAACTGCTGCAGCGACTAAGGAGCTTATAGAGGCTGGTGCAGATGCTATAAAGGTAGGAATTGGTCCAGGTTCAATATGTACAACAAGAGTAGTAACAGGAATTGGGGTTCCTCAGATTACTGCTATATATGATTGTGCATTAGAAGCTGAAAAGCATGGAGTGCCAATTATAGCCGACGGTGGAGTGAAGTATAGTGGGGACTTGCCAAAGGCAATAGCAGCTGGTGCCAGCGTAGTTATGATAGGAAGCCTTTTTGCCGGCACGGAAGAAAGCCCAGGGAACAAGGAAATATATCAAGGCAGAAGCTATAAGGTTTATAGAGGCATGGGTTCACTTGGGGCAATGGCAGAGGGCAGCAAGGACAGATACTTCCAAGAGGATGCTAAGAAGCTGGTGCCTGAAGGTGTAGAAGGAAGAGTGCCATTTAAAGGCGCCTTGTCAGATACCATATATCAGCTTGTTGGAGGACTTCGTGCAGGTATGGGCTACTGTGGAACACATTCAATAGATGATTTAAAGAAGAACGGTCAATTTATTAGAGTTACTGCAGCCGGCTTGAGAGAAAGCCATCCTCATGATATTCAAATAACCAAAGAATCTCCAAACTACAGTCTGTAGCTTGAAGAATAAGGAGAGAAAATAAATGGAAAACAAGGAATTAGTACTGATTCTTGATTTTGGCGGTCAATACAACCAGCTGATAGCAAGAAGAGTTAGAGAAGCAAAGGTGTACTGTGAAGTAGTACCCTATGATATAAGTGTAGATCAGGTTAAGGCAAAGAATCCCAAAGGCATCATATTTACAGGTGGTCCTGCCAGTGTTTATGAAGAAGGTGCACCTAAATGCGAAAAAGAAATATTTGAGCTAGGGGTGCCGATCCTTGGAATATGCTATGGAGCACAGCTTATGTCCTATATGTTAGGCGGCGGTGTAGCCAGAGCTGAAAAGAGGGAATATGGCAAGACAGAAATGACATTAAAGGCATCAGAAATATTTAAGGATGTTCCAGAAAAAAGCATTAGCTGGATGAGTCATACAATCTATGTCAATGAGGTTCCCACAGGCTTTGAAATATTGGGCACTACAGATACATGCCCAGTAGCAGCTATGGGAGATAAGGCAAAGAAGCTTTATGGCGTACAGTTCCATCCAGAGGTGGAGCATACACAGCATGGTAAGACCATACTGAATAATTTTCTTTATGGAGTATGTGAGCTTGAGGGAAGCTGGACCATGGGCAGCTTCATAGATGAACAATTAGCTGAAATCAAGCAAAAAGTAGGAAGCAAAAAAGTGCTTTGCGCACTAAGCGGCGGTGTTGACTCTTCTGTTGCAGCAGTACTGGTACACAAGGCAGTAGGCAATCAGCTTACCTGTATATTTGTTGATCATGGGTTACTTCGCAAGGATGAGGGCGATCAGGTAGAAACAATATTTAGAAAGCAGTTTGCTATGAATCTTATCAGAGTCAATGCGCAGGAAAGATTCTTAGGTAGGCTGGCTGGAGTGGCTGACCCTGAGCAAAAGAGAAAAATAATCGGTGAAGAATTCATAAGAGTTTTTGAAGAAGAAGCAAATAAGCTTGGTGATATAGATTATCTTGTGCAAGGTACAATTTATCCTGACATTATAGAGAGCGGCACCAAGACGGCAGCAACAATTAAGTCTCACCACAACGTAGGTGGCTTGCCGGAAGATATGCAGTTCAAACTAATTGAGCCTTTGAATACGTTGTTCAAGGATGAAGTCAGACATGTAGGCATAGAGCTAGGTATTCCGGCAGATCTTGTTTGGAGACAGCCTTTCCCGGGACCGGGCTTGGGTATCAGAGTATTAGGCGAAATAACTGAAGAGAAGCTTCATATTGTTAAGGAGTCCGACGCAATTCTTAGAGATGAAATCAAAAAAGCAGGCTTGGATAGAAGCATATGGCAGTACTTTACTGCACTTCCAAACATCACAACAGTAGGTGTAATGGGAGACGAGAGAACATACTCACATACCATAGCGATCCGTGCCGTAACCAGCTCAGATGCGATGACTGCTGATTGGGCAAGAATACCCTATGATGTGCTAGAGAAGATTTCAACAAGAATCGTAAACGAGGTAGAAAATATAAACAGAGTAGTCTATGATATCACTTCCAAGCCACCGGCAACTATCGAGTGGGAATAGGTATAAATTAATAAATAAAAGTTCTTTGTTATCTGGATAATAGATAACAGAGGACTTTTGTTTTTGATAAGCGCAATGCATTTTAACAGAATAAAGGAAGTAAAAAAAGCAAAAAGAACCATCCCTGGCGCTCATATTGGAGTAATACTGTGAATAATAAGCAAAAGATTTCATTGTATATCATAGACACTATAATTATTGTATTAATATTTAATTATTGTAGCGAGGTTCTACATGTGCAATATCAATTTAAAACAAACAATAAAGAAATGTGCAATCTATTATGGCTATTTTGGTTTAGCTATAGGGATTATCATGTTTTTTATTACATTAGTAAATCCAACAATTCCATTTCATTTAGGCGTTAAAGAGTTTTATGGGTTTACAGCAGGAGTTTTAAGCCTTTTATTTTTGCCATTGATAATGGTATTTGTAGGACTTTTTCATGCTTTAATGCTTTGGTATCCGATAATTGCTCTTTTCAGATATATGAAAAATAAGCGAAAATAATATTAAAGAGGATGGATGACCAATTGTATAAAAAATACTTAAATAAGCTTATAGGTAAGAAAGTTGTTGAGATAAATAAAATGTATCCCATATTAGTATTCGATGAAGAAGCATCTCTAATGATTGAATGTTCATGGAGAGTAAGAAATAATAACATTATTATTATTGACTGCAGTGAGTATAACGATGAAAAAACTCATGCAGAGGCACATGATAAATTGTTCAATCTATTATTAGGCAAAGTAATTAAGCGTATAGAATTAGTGCCCCCTGTAACAGATTTAGCTATTACATTTGAAAAAGGGCTTATTCTTGATATATTTAGTAATAGTAATATTTATGAGAGTTGGACTTTAACAGATGGCAAGAGCTTTGATCTTATATCAGCCACAGCAGGAGAGTGTTGCGTTTTTACTTGGTAATAGCTTTAAACAGTATCGAGAAGCCAAAAGAACCAGCCTTAGTCTTGAAAGTGGAGGAATGACATGAAACTTATATAAAGTAATATACGTCCAATAGCTATAAGAACATTAATAGGCGATGATTATATGAAAAGGTTATTTTGAATTGTAATAATTTTAATTTTGTCTTTATCATTATTTGGTTGCAGCTCTAATGACATAAATGGCAATAAGCAGCAAGCGCCAACTACTGGGACAGGAATAACAGGGTATGTAATGAAGAAAGAAAATGATAGGATTCTGGTGATTAGCAGTGAATCCAAAGATTTTAGTGCAAATGGTGTGGTTCAGGAGTTTTATGATGCTATTTGGTTTACAGAGGCTCCAAAGGATATCACTGAGCTGATATAGTTTACTTGATTAGAGAACGATTGGTAATAAGGTAAATAATATAATAAATACTACACATAATAACAGAGGTTATTTTATGTCGGAGGGATTAAATTGGAGAAACATAATATAGGACTGAATAGTGCCGATATTTCTGGTTTATGGAAATAATGAAATATGGGGCAGAAGGTCTTAAGCTGTTGATTGACAGAGGATGGATGGAGCAGCCCCCACTGTCCTTTGATAGGAATGCAATATACAAAGCATAAATAAGGTCTGAAGGATAAACGTAAGAATCATCCCAGCTATAATAAGACTGAGGATGATTTTTTTATTGTATAGGAAATTATAATTTCCTATACAATGGGGGATGCAAGGGGGAGGATCCCCATAACCTTAAAGGAGGGTGATCAGGATGCTTGCATCCGTGGTCGGGAACCATAGGGTTCTCTAGGGTCAAATAGTGCAGCGTGAGACGTATTTTTTATGCTTCTTCAAATTCTAAATTTCCAAATACTGTGATATACTAATAGTACTTTATAGAAAAGGGCGGAATGACTATGAAAAGACTATCCTGTATTCTACTGGTAATCATATTGCTGATTACGGCTTGTTCAGCACCAATTGATAAAGCAGACCAGGGTATGGAAGCTGCAATCAATGCTTTGATTGCGCGCAAGGTTGAAAGCGTAAAAGAAACTGATTTGGAAGGACTTATCTCAATTCTAGATCCTGAGGATAAGGGGCTGCAAACTGAACAAGCCAATTGGCTGATAGATATTAAAACAAATCCAATCGAGAACTATAGCTTGAAGCTAGTTGACTTGGAGAAAACGAGTGAGACGGAATATAAAGCAAAGCTTCGCCAGCAATATGTAGAAGCAGGCAAAGACTATAAGCTTGATTATTATAATAAATACAGGCTTACAGATGGAAAAATATATGATGCAGGCAACTACTTTGAAGAATTGAAGCAGGATAATGTAACTATTAAATACACATCGGCCAATAAAAAGCTGGCAGTGGATGTAATCGGAGATATGAATCAACTTTATAATGAGAATATAAAGAGGTGGGGATTCAAACCTGACAGACCTATGGTGATCAAGATGTTCGATGATATAGAAGAGCTTCGTCAATCCATCAAATTTAGCATGTGGCAGTGTGCGGGCTGGTATGAGTATGGAGAATCTGTGAAAATGTATGCTTCTGAACCCTTTGCAAGCAATGAAAGTATGAAGAATGTGGTTAATCATGAAATGACACATCTCTTTACAGTAGAAAAATCTGCCGGTAATTTAGCATATTGGCTATCGGAGGGAATTGCATCCTATTATGAGATGAAGCAGAGTCAAAGAACTCCAAGTCAGCTTATGCTGGAAATGAATATACGACTTCTCACAATTGAAGAGCTTGAAAGCATTGAGCTGGAAAAGCTGGAGGACCAGCAGCAAATAAGTGATTACTACAATAATTCACATATTATAACATCTTTTATTATTGAAAGATATGGAGAAGAAAAGATTATAGAGATTCTGGATGAACTGAGTAAGCTACCCTCTTATACGGGAACAACCTCGGAAAACGACAAGCATTATAGAGAATATTTATCACAAGTACTGCCTAAGGTACTGGGGGTAGAAAACTATGAAGCTTTTAAGCAGCAGTGGAAAAATGAAATAAGTAAGCTTTAAATAAAACCTCCGGACTTCTGGAGGTTTTTTTTTATGTGCGCCCAGCATGGGCGCTTACTCATCGGTGAAAGTCCGATACAGG
>MGOS01000073.1 GCA_001797185.1 Clostridiales bacterium GWB2_37_7 | reverse complement strand
TCAACGTGTCCTATTGTTCCTATGTTTACGTGGGGTTTATTTCTTTCGAATTTTGCTTTTGCCATTGTTCTTTTCCTCCTTTATATTTTAAATAAAAAAGCACAATTTAATATTCCCGATTTATTTAAATCGGAATATTAATAAAATCCCAGGGGCATCGAACCCCTTCGTTTTTGCCTGTATTTGCTTTGCAAATGGCAATTAATAAGGGCAGAGGGCGGATATTATTCCACCCGCTGCTTAATTTATTGACTACTTATTTCCTGCAATTTTCTCAGTAATGCTCTTTGGAACCTCTTCAAAATGGTGCATTTCCATTGCATATACGCCTCTACCTTGAGTTTTTGATCTCAAGTCAGTTGCATAACCGAACATTTCTGAAAGCGGTATGAAGGAACGTATAACCTGCGCACCCATTCTAGCTTCCATGCCTTCGATTCTACCTCTTCTGGAGTTTACATCTCCCATTACATCGCCCATGTATTCTTCAGGCACTGTAATTTCAACCTTCATGATTGGCTCTAGAAGAACTGGGTCTGCTTTGCGGCAGCCATCCTTAAATGCCATAGAACCAGCTATCTTGAAGGCCATTTCAGAGGAGTCAACCTCGTGGTATGAACCATCAAATAAAGTAACTTTAATATCAAGAACTTGGTATCCAGCTAGTACACCGTTTTTCATAGCTTCTTCTATACCGGCTTGAACTGGAGCGATGTACTCTCTAGGAATAGCACCACCAACAACCTTATTAACAAATTCGAAGCCTGATCCTGGTTCTTTTGGCTCAATCTCTAACCAAACATGACCGTACTGACCCTTACCACCAGACTGACGTACGAACTTGCCTTCGATTTGTACTTTCTTCTTAATTGTCTCTTTGTAAGCAACCATTGGTCTACCAACGTTTGCTTCTACCTTATATTCTCTAAGCATTCTGTCAACGATAATTTCTAGGTGAAGTTCTCCCATACCTGCAATAATAGTCTGACCAGTTTCCTCGTTCGTATATGTCTTGAAGGTTGGATCTTCTTCAGCAAGCTTTTGTAAAGCTATACCCATTTTATCTTGACCTGCTTTTGTCTTTGGCTCAATAGCTACACTGATAACCGGCTCTGGGAATACCATGGATTCAAGGATAACTGCATGGTCCTCCTCGCACAGTGTATCACCAGTTGTTGTATCCTTAAGACCAACAGCTGCTGCTATGTCTCCCGTGTAAACTTCCTTTATTTCTTCACGATGATTAGCGTGCATTTGCACGATTCTTCCTAGTCTTTCTCTCTTGCCCTTTGTTGAGTTATAAACATAAGAGCCGGATTGAATTACACCAGAATACACTCTGAAGAAGCAAAGCTTTCCAACGAAGGGGTCAACCATGATTTTGAATGCAAGAGCTGAGAAAGGCTCTTTATCATCTGCTCTTCTCACAATCTTTTCATCGCTGTCAACAACAACACCTTCTATTGGAGGTATGTCAAGCGGTGACGGCATATACTCAATTACTGCATCAAGCATTTCCTGAACACCCTTGTTCTTATATGATGATCCGCAAATTACAGGAGTTAACTTAACGTTAATCGTTCCAAGTCTTAAACCTGTTCTGATTTCTTCCTCGGATAACATTTCACCGTCAAGATACTTCATCATCAGCTCTTCATCTTGTTCAGCAACTGCCTCTACCATTTTTTCTCTGTACTCATCAGCTATTGCCTTTAAGTCCTCTGGTACGTCAGTTACCTCAATGTCTTTTCCAAGATCATCCTTATGGATGTATGCTTTCATTGTTATAAGATCTACCATACCTAAGAATTTATCTTCTGCACCGATTGGAATTTGAATCGGCACTGCATTGGCATGCAATCTGTCCTTCATCATATGAACTACTCTGAAGAAGTCTGCACCCATTATGTCCATCTTATTAACATAAGCCATTCTTGGAACGCTATATTTATCAGCTTGGCGCCACACAGTTTCTGATTGAGGCTCTACTCCACCCTTAGCGCAGAATACTGCTACTGCACCGTCAAGAACACGTAATGATCTTTCAACCTCAACAGTAAAGTCCACGTGACCTGGCGTATCAATAATGTTGATTTTATGTTCTTTCCATTCAGCAGTAGTTGCAGCAGAAGTAATTGTTATACCTCTTTCTTGTTCTTGTTCCATCCAGTCCATAGTGGCAGTACCTTCATGTACTTCACCTAACTTATAAGTCTTGCCTGTATAGAACAGTACTCTTTCTGTTGTTGTAGTTTTACCTGCATCTATGTGAGCCATAATTCCTATATTTCTTGTTTTTTCTAAAGGATATTGCCTAGGCACACTTATCCTCCTTTCTGTTGCTTAAATAACAAATAAAGTGACCTAATAATTCATTATTATTCGTAAAAATAGGGTTTTCTATACAATTCACTGATTTGCTCATTACAAAATTAGAATCTATAATGTGCAAATGCCTTATTAGCTTCAGCCATTTTATGCATATCTTCTCTCTTCTTTACGCTGGCACCCATATTGTTCGCTGCATCAAGAATTTCAGCGGCGATTCTTTCTCTCATTGTTCTTTCGCCTCTTTTTCTTGAATAATCTATTAACCATCTCATTGCAAGAGCCTGTCTTCTTTCAGGTCTTACTTCTATTGGAACTTGGTATGTCGCTCCACCTATTCTTCTTGCTTTTACTTCAAGTACTGGCATAACGTTGTTCATTGCTGTTTGGAATACTTCCATAGCATCTTTGCCAGTCTTCTCAACTATGATTTCGAATGCGCCGTAAACGATCTTCTCAGCAACACCCTTCTTTCCATCATACATGAGGTTGTTGATAAGCTTTGTTAAAGTCTTATCGTGGAACATTGGATCTGGTAATACTTCCCTTTTAGGGACAAAACCTTTTCTTGGCACTGTACTTCCCTCCTTAACATGAAATTCAATCTCATCGGTACTCGGCAGCACGGTAACTGCCGTTGTGCGCTCATATATATTTATACAATTCTCAAAAAGAACTGTTAATTACATTCGCACAATATTATTTAGTCTTTGGTCTCTTCGCACCGTACTTTGATCTACTTTGCTTTCTGTTAGCAACACCAGCGGCATCAAGTGTACCTCTTACTATGTGGTACCTTACGCCTGGTAGGTCTTTTACTCTACCGCCTCTGATAAGAACAACAGAGTGCTCTTGCAAGTTGTGTCCTATTCCAGGAATGTAACCAGTTACTTCTATACCATTTGTAAGTCTAACTCTGGCAATTTTTCTCAAAGCTGAGTTAGGCTTCTTTGGTGTAGTCGTTTTTACAACTGTACATACTCCTCTTTTTTGTGGACTTCCTTTTAATGCTGGAGCAGTAGATTTGTACTCAACTCTTTCTCTACCATTTCTTACTAGCTGGTTAATTGTTGGCATTAAGCTGCACCTCCTTTAATTTTTATATATAATAACAAATAAATAAATTTATTTGCTGTTAACATAATAAAATGAAACATATAGATACCCCTTCATACTTGAAGGGGTATCTATTTTATAGTTGTTTATTGTGCCGGGTTATTCAAAATAACCGCTGCTGTCGAAGCACCAATATCAATACCGCATGCTTCTCCGAGCTCCTTCATTGTAATCACATATACAATTTCCAAGTTTTTTTGTGCACACGCATCCTGAACTGATTTTCTAATAAAGTCATCCGCATCAGAAGCCAGATATATTGTGGAAGCCTTATCGCTTTGTATCGCTTTAAGCGTTTGCTTAAGTCCAATGATTAGGTTCGATGTTCTTAAATTTAGCATACAATCACTCCCTACATTAAACAGTAAGCGCTTCAAACCATAAAAATTTTAGCTTTCACACGCACTAAATTATTTTAGCACTAGATGTATTTTTTTGTCAAGCGTTTTCTGCTACCTCATCCGGTGTTGTTAAGGATATATCCATATAACGCTTCAAGCCTGTACCTGCAGGTATCAGCTTACCGATTATTACGTTTTCCTTCAAGCCTACAAGCGGGTCGATTTTGCCCTTTATGGCTGCTTCAGTCAATACCCTTGTAGTTTCTTGGAAGGATGCTGCGGACAAGAAGGAATCTGTAGCAAGTGATGCCTTGGTGATACCAAGCAATGTTCTGCTTCCATCTGCAACTTCGCCACCTTGTTCAGTGATGATGTTGTTCTCCTCTTCATATTTGAAGATATCAAACAAGCCTCCTGGTAGTAGATCAGTATCTCCTGCTTCTTCAATCTTTATCTTTCTAAGCATTTGTCGTACGATAACTTCAATATGCTTATCAGCAATATCAACACCCTGCAGTCTATAAACTCTTTGAACCTCTTGGAGCAAGTAGGATTGTACCCCACCAACACCTTTTATCTTCAATATGTCATGCGGATTTACTGAACCTTCAGTGATTTCATCTCCGGCTTCTATTACCTCGCCATCAGTAACCTTCAATCTTGAACCATATGGTATCGTGTAGGATCTGGTGTCTCCATCTTCAGTCATAATAACGATATCCTTTTTCTTTCTTTGGTCTACAAGCTTAACGGTACCAGCTATTTCAGATATAATAGCCAAGCCCTTTGGTTTTCTAGCTTCGAATAACTCTTCAACTCTAGGCAAACCTTGTGTAATATCGTCACCTGCAACACCACCGGTATGGAAGGTTCTCATTGTTAACTGAGTACCTGGTTCACCTATGGACTGTGCAGCTATGATACCTACAGCTTCACCAGCATGTATCGGTTCTCCTGTCGCCAGATTTACGCCGTAGCATTTTGAGCATATACCATATCTTGAGCGGCAGGTTAATACAGTTCTTATATTAACCTTCTTTATACCTGCATCAATAATGGTTTTTGACATGGCTTCAGTGATTAATTCATTTTTGCCAACTAATACTTCACCAGTTGTTGGATGAATAATATCAGCCATTGCATATCTTCCATCTAATCTATCAACCAACTTTTCGATTACTTCATTTCCGTCTTTTATTTCGGCTACAAGTAATCCTACTTCTGTACCACAGTCATCTTCTCTAATGATTACATCCTGACTGACGTCAACAAGACGTCTTGTTAAGTAACCAGAATCTGCTGTACGAAGAGCTGTATCCGCAAGACCTTTTCTAGCACCGTGAGTAGATGTAAAGAATTCCAAAACGTCAAGTCCTTCACGGAAGTTCGCCTTAATGGGAATTTCAATAATTCTACCGGATGTATCTGCCATCAGACCTCTCATGCCGGCCAGCTGTCTCATCTGGTTAACGCTACCTCTCGCTCCGGATGTCGCCATCAAATAAACAGGATTCAATCTGTCTAGATTTGCCATCAACGCGTCCGTTACAAGATCTGTAGTTGTTTTCCAGGTTTCTATAACTTGCTCGTATCTCTCTTCATTTGATATAAGTCCTCTTCTGTACATCTTTTCAATTTTGTCAACTCTTTCATCTGCCTTTGATAAAAGCTCCTTCTTAGCTTGTGGGATTACCATATCCTTTACGCTTATTGTAATAGCGCCTTTTGTTGAGAATCGGAAGCCCAATCTCTTAATTTCATCAAGAACAATAGCAGTCTTTGTATTTCCATGCTTTCTAAAGCATTTATCCACTATTCTTCCCAATATCTTTTTATCAACAGGCATTAAGTTGCCATCCTTGTCCTTGGGGTTAACTTCTAGTTCAAACATGCTATCTTCTGTGTCTCTAGATACAAAGCCAATATCCTGAGGCAAAGATTCATTCATTATAAATCTTCCTACAGTATTTTCCATCAGCTTATACTTCTTCACGCCATTTATTTCTCTTTCAAGTCTAACCTTCACCATAGCATGTAGAGACAACTCACCAACGTTATAGGCCATTTGCATTTCATCAATGCTTGAGAATACTTTGCCTTCACCCTTTTCACCTTCAACGTGGATAGTAAGGTAGTATATACCCATAACCATGTCCTGTGTTGGACTCACAACCGGCTTACCATCTTTTGGTGCCAATATGTTATTTGCTGAAAGCATTAGGAATCTTGCTTCAGCTTGAGCTTCCACTGACAATGGAACGTGTACAGCCATTTGGTCACCATCAAAGTCTGCATTATAAGCAGTACATACCAATGGATGAATTTTTAAGGCTCTACCTTGTACCAGTACAGGTTCAAAGGCTTGAATACCAAGTCTGTGCAGAGTTGGTGCACGGTTAAGCAGAACTGGATGCTCTGAAATTACCTCTTCCAGTACGTCCCATACCTCCGGCTTAACTCTTTCAACCATTCTCTTTGCACTCTTTATGTTATGGGCTAAACCATCATTAACAAGCTTCTTCATTACAAAAGGCTTGAAAAGCTCTAGCGCCATTTCGTGGGGTAAACCACATTGATAAAGCTTAAGCTCTGGTCCAACTACTATAACAGAACGTCCAGAGTAATCAACACGCTTACCAAGCAGGTTCTGTCTAAATCTACCCTGCTTACCCTTTAGCATATCACTTAAGGATTTAAGCGGTCTGTTACCTGGTCCTGTCACCGGTCTCCCTCTTCTGCCGTTGTCTATCAATGAGTCAACAGCTTCTTGAAGCATTCTTTTTTCGTTTCTTACTATAATGTCAGGAGCTCCAAGATCAAGAAGTCTCTTAAGCCTATTATTTCTATTAATTACTCTTCTATACAAATCATTCAAGTCGGAAGTGGCAAATCTGCCTCCGTCCAATTGAACCATCGGTCTAAGATCTGGAGGAATAACAGGCACAACGTCTAATATCATCCACTCTGGCAAGTTGCCTGATTTCCTAAAAGCTTCAACAACTTCGAGTCTTCTTACAGATCTAAGTCTCTTCTGTCCAGTGCTTTCTTTGAGATCTGCTCTTAATTCTTTTGTCAAAGATTCCAAGTCAAGATCAAGAAGCAGTTCTTTTACTGCCTCAGCACCCATACCAGCTCTAAATCTATTGCCGTATTTTTCGATATTTTCTCTGAACTCTTTCTCTGTAAGCATCTGCTTCTTGGAAAGAGGGGTATCACCAGCATCGATTACGATATAAGAAGCAAAATACAGCACCTTTTCAAGAGCTCTCGGTGACATATCCAATATCAAACCCATTCTACTTGGAATACCCTTGAAATACCATATGTGAGAAACTGGAGCAGCAAGCTCAATATGCCCCATTCTCTCTCTTCTTACCTTTGCTTTAGTAACTTCAACTCCGCAGCGATCACAGACTATACCCTTGTATCTTATGCGCTTGTACTTACCACAATGACATTCCCAATCCTTTGTAGGACCAAATATCTTTTCACAGAAAAGGCCTTCCTTTTCTGGTTTTAAGGTTCTGTAGTTTATTGTTTCAGGCTTCTTAACCTCACCTTTTGACCACTCTCTGATTTTTTCAGGAGAAGCCAAACCAATCTTTAGTGATTCAAAATTATTAAGTTCGAACAAGGAGTTATCTCTCCCTTCATCTTTAAATTATTTAAGATTAAAATTCTTCATCTTCAAAATCGCTGTCCTCTTCAGGTATTAGCAATTCATCAAACTCAAGTTCGCCTTCAAAATCCTCGAATTCTTCTGTTTCCTCTGTAAATTCTCCGAACACCTCATCCTCAGTTTGTTGCTCACCCTTGAATGGGATGCTTGTGAAGTTCATGTCTTCTCTGTTTTCCATTTCGGAGTTCAGATCTTCAACATCATCTTCTATTGATTCTTTAATAGCAATTTCTTCGTTTTCCTCGGTTAATACTTTAACGTCCAAAGCTAAACTTTGAAGTTCTTTAATCAATACCTTAAAGGACTCTGGTACTCCTGGTTCTGGTATATTTTCGCCCTTTACTATAGATTCATAGGTCTTCACTCTACCTACAACGTCATCTGACTTAACTGTCAGTATCTCTTGTAGGGTATGTGCAGCACCGTATGCTTCCAATGCCCAAACTTCCATTTCACCGAATCTTTGTCCGCCAAACTGTGCCTTGCCCCCAAGTGGTTGTTGTGTAACCAAGGAGTATGGTCCAGTGGATCTTGCATGAATCTTATCATCAACAAGGTGTAAAAGCTTCAGGATGTACATATAGCCTACTGTAACTGCGTTATCGAAGTAGTCTCCTGAACGTCCATCTCTTAACTGTATTTTGCCTGTCGGATTCAGCTCCACCTCATCAATAGGTGTCTGAGTGAACATTTTTATGATTGCTTCTAATGCCTCAACGTCACTTAAATCAGAGGTCTTTATCATCTCTTTAATCTTAGCTAGCTTGCTGTCAACCTTAAACGCATCGTTGCTAATATAATCCCTGACTATAGCTAGATTTTCTTCTATACCCTCTGTTTTTTCAGTCATCAGCTTTTCTCTTGCAATCTTAAGGTTTTTATTTACTTGTATAACCTTATTTGCAGACTCGATTGTATCCATTATTGTATCTTCGTTGGCACCGTCAAATACAGGAGTAGCTATCTTCCAGCCTAGAGCCTTAGCCGCTAAACCTAAGTGTACTTCCAATACCTGACCTATATTCATACGAGATGGGACGCCTAGTGGGTTCAGTACGATCTCCAAAGGTGTACCGTTTGGCATAAATGGCATATCCTCTTCTGGGAGTACTCTTGAAATAACACCCTTGTTACCATGACGACCTGCCATCTTGTCGCCAACTGATATCTTTCTCTTTTGTGCTATATAGCATCTGATAAGCTGATTAACGCCCGGAGGAAGCTCATCTCCGTTTTCTCTTGTAAATACTTTTACGTCAACAATTATACCTGATTCACCATGAGGTACTCTTAGAGATGTATCTCTTACCTCTCTGGCTTTTTCACCGAATATTGCTCTCAAAAGTCTTTCTTCAGCAGTAAGCTCAGTTTCTCCCTTTGGAGTTACCTTACCCACCAATATGTCTCCGGATCTAACCTCTGCTCCAATTCTAATTACGCCTCTTTCATCCAAGTCCTTAAGAGCATCTTCGCCAACATTCGGTATGTCTCTGGTAATTTCTTCAGGTCCAAGCTTGGTGTCTCTTGCTTCTGCTTCATACTCTTCTATGTGTATGGATGTAAATACATCCTCTTTAACAAGCTTTTCACTGATTAGTATCGCATCCTCATAGTTATAACCTTCCCAAGTCATAAAACCAAGAAGTATGTTTCTGCCTAATCCTATTTCTCCAAGGTCTGTTGAAGGTCCATCCGCTAATACGTCGCCCTTCTTTACCACTTCACCGCATTTAACAACAGGTTTCTGGTTAATGCAGGTCCCTTGGTTGGATCTCTTGAACTTTAACAGTTTATGTCTTTCTCTTTCACCTGTCTGGGTTTTGATAACGATTTCTTCAGCTGTTGCCTTTTCTATAATACCGTCATTTTTAGCCAACATAATAACGCCAGAATCTCTTGCTGCTTTGTATTCCATACCTGTTCCAACTATCGGTGAATCAGGCTTTACAAGCGGTACTGCTTGACGCTGCATGTTTGACCCCATTAGCGCTCTGTTAGCGTCATCATTCTCAAGGAAAGGTATCATAGAGGTAGCTACTGAAACAACCTGCTTCGGAGACACGTCCATAAATTCAACCTCAGCACTGGGAACAATAACGATTTCGTGCCTTGCTCTTGCAGTCACTCTCTTGTCTATGAATTTGCCCTCTTCGTCCAATGGCTCATTTGCCTGTGCTACAACAAATTCATCCTCTACATCGGCAGTCAGATATATAATTTCATCTGTAACAATCTTTTCACCGTTTTCAAGCGTTTTTACAAATCTATAAGGCGCTTCAATAAAGCCATACTCATTTATTCTAGCGTATGTACTCAATGAACCGATAAGACCGATGTTCGGTCCTTCTGGTGTCTCTATAGGACACATTCTGCCATAGTGAGAGTGGTGTACGTCTCTAACCTCGAAGCCTGCTCTCTCTCTAGACAAACCGCCTGGTCCCAAAGCAGATAACCTTCTCTTATGAGTAAGTTCTGCCAACGGGTTTGGCTGATCCATAAATTGTGACAACTGGCTGCTGCCGAAGAACTCTTTTATAGCAGCTGCCACCGGTCTTATATTTACCAGCTGTTGTGGTGTTACTACATCAATATCTTGAATAGTCATTCTTTCCTTAACTACTCTTTCCATCCTTGACAAGCCAATTCTGAATTGATTTTGAAGCAACTCCCCAACTGATCTGATTCTTCTGTTGCCAAGGTGATCAATATCATCAGTATGTCCTATACCAAAAGATAGGTTGATGTTGTAGCTGATGGATGATAATATATCGTCAATAACTACATGCTTTGGAATAAGCTCATTGATTCTTGCTTTTATTTCTTCTTTTATATCAGCTTCTGAATCGAACTTGCTCACTATGTCTTTAATTACATTTAATGTAACTAGTTCTTTAATATTCAAATCTGATAAATCGAATTTTACATACTCGTTTATGTCAACAGTATTGTTTCCAATGATTTTGACAGTTCTTCCTTCAACCAGTACAATAACTTCGTTTATGCCCGCATTTTGAATGGCAGCTGCTTTTTCCCTAGTGATTTTTTCATTGGCTTCAACCAAAATTTCACCTGTAGCAGGATTCATTATATTTTCTGCAGCCTTTTGGTTTACAAGTCTTGCACTTATGCAAAGCTTCTTATTGAACTTGTATCTTCCAACCTTTGCCAAGTCATATCTTTTTTCGTCAAAGAACAAAACATCCAGTAAGGACTTTGCGCTTTCAACCGTTGGCGGCTCACCTGGTCTAAGCCTTCTGTAAACCTCTATTAAAGCTTCTTCTTCATTTTTGGTGTTATCCCTTTGAAGAGTTGCTTTAATTCTTTCATCTTCTCCCAATACAGATTCAATGATTTCATCAGAACCAAAGCCTAATGCTCTTAATAAAACAGTAATTGGCACTTTTCTGGTTCTGTCTATTCTTACCCAAAGAATATCATTGGAATCTGTTTCATATTCCAGCCATGCACCTCTATTGGGTATAACAGTGGCTGAATATAGCTCTTTACCAGACTTGTCTATTGTCTCAGAATAATATACGCCTGGTGATCTTACCAATTGGCTGACAATTACTCTTTCGGCTCCATTAATAATAAAGGTGCCATTTACTGTCATGAGCGGGAAATCACCCATAAATACTTCCTGCTCTTTAACTTCGTTTGTTCCCTTATTAATAAGTCTGATTTTTACTTTGAGAGGAGCAGAGTATGTAACGTCTCTTTCTTTACATTCCTCTTCTGAATATTTGGGTTTCCCATCTAGAGAATAGTCAACAAATTCTAGTACTAGATTGCCTGTGTAATCTTGAATTGGAGATACATCATTAAATACTTCTCGCAAGCCTTCTTCCAAGAACCAATTATATGAGTTCTTTTGGACTTCGATAAGATTTGGCATATCCATTACTTCATCAATTTTTGAGTAGCTCATCCTATGAGTTTTGCCAACAGAAATTGGATGTACCATAAAGTCACTCACCCCTTAGTTTAAATAAAGTAAAATAGCCAAAAGCAAAAAACTTTGAATAAAAACTATACTTGATATTAACATGTATAGCATTTATCTAACCTACAAACAATACTGCTGAACATTAGATTTAGTTCATCGCTTTTGGTGTTATGAAATTAAAAGCATACATACTTTTAATATTGCCATATTAAGTTATAATATACAGTTTGCTAGCATAATTTGTAAAATTAGTTACTACAATGCAATATATAATGTTAACATACCATATAATTACTGTCAAGCTTTTTTATGCTAATACATACAATATTGTTTAATTTATGTATATTTTCAATAAACCATCCAAGCATATATAATTTTAAAAAACTTAAGGGATGAATTTTAACACTCATCCCTAACAAATCATTAACCCTAAGATTAAGCATATGTAGTTTATAATAGACAATAATCCAACTACAGCTAATATTACTTTTCTTTTTATCTTATAATTTTCATTTATTAATATATACCTATTTCTCAGATACAGCAAGTCTTTTTTGATATCCTCTACCCTTCGATATCTCTCCTCGATATTGAATCTACTGCATTTTCTGCTTATCTCCAGCAATCTTGCATATATTATTGATCTCTCATTTGAT
>MGOS01000072.1:8112-8279 GCA_001797185.1 Clostridiales bacterium GWB2_37_7 | reverse complement strand
AAAGCATTCACAAGGTGGAAGCTCAGCAAGGCTGATATAGACGAAATCATTCAGAATGCACGAATAAATGTAAATGTAGAGGTCAAGTTTACGGATACAGGCGGAGAGATGTAATGTCTTGACAAATGTATTATTTGTGCTATAATTAGCAATTATAATTATATGTA
>MGOS01000072.1:0-8028 GCA_001797185.1 Clostridiales bacterium GWB2_37_7 | reverse complement strand
ATGCTTGAGAGACTACAGTTTGAACTTGTTGTAAGCAAGTGAACAGCTGTAGTAATTTGGGTGGTACCACGTTAAATCGTCCCTGACTTTTGTCAGGGACTTTATTTTTTTAAAAACCGATTAGGAAAGGATGTTTAATATGGAAAAGTTTAAATTCTTGTCTGACCAACAGGTTGCAGATAGAGAAAAAACCGTATCAGAATATTGGAAAGAAATTGACTTGCTGAAGAAAAGCATAGAAGAAAGAGAAGATTCAGAATCCTTCATTTTCTATGAGGGCCCTCCAACAGCTAATGGTAAGCCTGGTGTACACCATGTAATATCCAGAACTCTTAAGGATTCAGTATGCCGATACATGACTATGAAGGGCTATCAAGTTAAGAGAAAGGCAGGCTGGGATACGCATGGTCTACCTGTTGAAATTGAGGTAGAGAAGGAACTTCAAATATCCGGTAAACAGGATATAGAGAAGTTTGGCATAAAAGAATTCAATGAAAAGTGCCGTGACTCAGTTTTCAAATACGTAGGGCTTTGGCAAGACATGACAGAGCAAATGGGATATCTCATAGATTTGGATGACCCATATGTAACCTTCCACAACAACTATATCGAAACAGAATGGCATATATTAGACAAATTTAATAAGGAAGGCTTGATATATGAGGGACACAAGATACTTCCGTATTGCCCGCGTTGCGGAACAGGTCTGGCATCCCATGAGGTTGCACAGGGCTACAAGGAAATAAAGACAAACACAGTGTATGTAAAGTTTAAGAAGAAGGGTGCCAATGAGTATTTCTTAGTTTGGACTACCACACCTTGGACCCTAGCTTCCAACGTTGCATTGACAGTTAACCCTAAGGAAACCTATTTAAAGGTTAAGCAAAATGATGAGGTTTATTATTTAGAGAAGAACCTAGCAAACAAATTGCTGGGCGAAGAGTTTGAAGTCCTTGAAGAAATGACTGGCAAGGACATGGAATATATGGAATATGAGCAATTGATGCCTTTTGTTAATACGGATAAGAAGGCTTTCTTTGTGACGGTTGCAGATTACGTAACAACTGAGGATGGTACCGGTATCGTTCATACAGCACCAGCCTTTGGAGAAGATGACTATCAAACAGGCAGAAGATACAATCTTCCTGTATTGCAGCCCGTAAATGGAGAAGGCAAGTTCACGACAACACCTTGGGAAGGTCAGTTTGTAATGGATGCAGACTTGGACATCATAAAGTGGCTGGCTGTAGAGGGCAAGCTTTTCAAAAAGGAAAAGGTGGATCACAACTATCCTCATTGCTGGAGATGTAAGACACCGCTTCTATACTATGCTAGACCTAGCTGGTATATAGAAATGACCAAGCTTAAGGATCAGTTGATAGCAAACAACAACACAATTGAGTGGTATCCTGACTATGTGGGAGAGAAGCGTTTCGGCAACTGGCTGGAAAACCTCAATGACTGGGCAATATCCAGAAGCAGATATTGGGGAACTCCACTTAATATTTGGAGATGCTCCTGTGGACATTTTGAATCTATAGGCTCTAGAAAAGAACTGGTAGAAAGAGCCATAGAGAACATTGATGAGACCATAGAGCTGCACAGACCTTACATTGATGAGGTTCATATAAAGTGTTCAAAGTGCGGAGACACTATGACAAGAGTAACGGATGTTATAGACTGCTGGTTTGACAGTGGTGCCATGCCTTTTGCGCAACATCATTGGCCTTTTGAAAATGCAGACAAATTTGATGAATTATTCCCAGCAGATTTTATTTGTGAGGCAATTGATCAGACAAGAGGATGGTTTTATTCATTACTTGCAATATCAACCTTTGTCATGGGCAAATCCCCATATAAGAGAGTATTGGTAAATGCACACATCGTTGATAAGGACGGTAAAAAGATGTCAAAGTCTTTAGGCAACATAGTGAATCCATTTGAATTAATGGATAAATATGGGGCTGATGCTTTGAGATGGTATATGTTATATGTCTCTCCGGCTTGGTCTACAACAAAGTTTGATGAGGACGGTCTAAAGGAAGTAATGAGCAGATTCTTCGGAACGCTGAAGAATGTATATGCCTTCTTCACACTATATGCCAATACTGACAATATAGATCCAAAGGAATTCTTTGTAGAGTTCAAGGATAGACCAGAGTTGGACAGATGGGTGCTTAGCAAGTTCAACAGCCTGCTGGAAGAAGTGGAAGCAGAGCTTAAGGTTTTTGACCTTACAAAGGCTGTTAGAAAGATCCAGTACTTCGTAAGTGAAGATTTGTCCAACTGGTACATCAGACGTTCCAGAAGACGTTTCTGGGAAACAGAGTTGACAGAGGATAAAAAGGCAGTTTACAATACTACAATGGAAATACTGATTGGAATATCCAAAATGATTGCACCTTTTGCACCATTTATGTCAGAGGAGATCTTTAGAAACCTTACAGGTGAAACCTCTGTACACTTGGCAAAATATCCGGAGCTAAACAAGGAGCTTATAGACAAGGCACTTGAAGAGAGAATGGACCTGGTAAGAGATCTTGTAGGCTTAGGCCGTGGTGCAAGAGAGCAGGTAAGAATAAAGGTTCGTCAGCCAATACAAAAGGTCATGATAGATGGCAAGTACGAAGAACTTATATCTTATGTAATACCGCTTATACAAGAAGAGTTGAATGTAAAGGAAGTCGTATTTGCAAAGAACCTGAATGATTATATGAACTTTACCTTGAAGCCAAACTTCAAGACGGCAGGTCCGGTATTGGGCGCTAAGATGAAGCTTATGGCACCAGCTTTAAGTAAGTTGGATGCAGCGGTTTACGCACCAAAGCTTGAGGCAGGAGAAACTGTTACAATAGACCTTGATGGAGAACCAATGGAAATCAACAAGGAATATGTAATGATCACAATAGCTGCCAAGGAAGGCTTTACTGTAGCAATGGAAAACAACCTTTTCATCATCATCGATACAACTCTAACAAAGGAGCTTGTGGATGAAGGCTATGCAAGAGAGTTTATATCTAAGGTACAGCAAATGAGAAAGACTGCAAACTTTGAGATGATGGATAAAATCAGCATAAGCTTTAATGGTGATGATGAAATCGCCAATGCAGTACAAATGCACAAGAACTACATCATGCAGGAAACTCTGGCTGAAAAGGTAGAGAGAGTGTCTGAGACAGGACTTGAAATACAAGACCTAAACGGACATGAAACAGGCATGAAGGTAGAAAGAATATAAAAAGTTAAAGCTGGGGAAACCCAGCTTTAACTTTTTTTCAGTTGTATAAAAGTAGCTGTCTACAGCTACTTTTAACCTCCATGTTTCCCTTTAATTTTTCTTGGAGCGTGTCTTATAAAAAGTATTAGATGCAATATTACGATTAAAGAAGTAATTATTAAACTACTCCAAATTAGTGTGCTAGTTAATTTGCTGTTTAGATAATCGAAATATGTAGTGTATTTGAACAATATTATAAATAGAGTGGGAATTAAAAATAATAGCAGAATCCGGCCTTCTTTTTTATAAACTGCTTTATATAAAATATAGATATTTACTGCAATTAACGTGTATAGATATATCATTTTAATCACCTTTCATTTTTATTAATTCCCAGCAACAGAATAGCCCTTCGCAAATCCTTTAGCAAAGGTTACTGCATCGGGGATAAAGCCTATTAAGCCAAGACCCTTAGCAGCGCCTTTGGCAGCACCTTTTGCGACAATTGTCTTTGCGGCTTTTTCAATAGCTTTCTTCTGTACTCTTGTAGCAGCCTGTTCGATAGCTTTATCAGCAACTTTTTTTGCTGCTATACTACCATTGATAGCGCCTGCTCCAGCGCCGCCAGCTTTGCTAGCAATATTTTCTTCCTTGCTTGATCCTATATAAGAATCAACTACAGCTTTTACACCAGACTTTACACCTGCTTCTAGACGTTTACCCTCTTGCTGTTTAGTGATTTTTACTGCATTTGAGATGTTGTTAGAAGATCTTTCGTGAGTTGTTTGATAATTTACTCTTGGCATATCATTTCCTCCTTTTATTATAGCTTATATATTTATAAATTTGCATTGAAATTAAAACCTGAACTATTATTGAGGATATTGGTATATTGATTGGGTTTAATCTCAATGCAGTTTATAACTACCTTCTGTTCGAAAAGCGTACAAGCAGTAATTGTCTCTACTGATATGGTCATTTCGAGTATATTAGTATCATTATTAGTTTGTAGTGTATTCTTATCAATCGATATTGTATGAATAAATGTTCTATGTCCATTACTCTGTAGAGATGCAGGTATTATATCAAAATATGAATATACGATTTCGGTTTTATAAACTAGTTGGATATTGATTGGAAAATCAAATATTATATTATCTAGTTCAAGAAATAAAACAATAAATTTATCATTTTTATTAAAAACTTTTGTTGAACTAATTGGGTAAAGTTGACCATTTTGATTCTCATTAAACCCACGACATGTTGTGGCACTGATTATACTTGCTTTATTGCTGATGTTTTCTAGGTTTCTTAGCGCTATTTGCATAATCTCATGTCCTTGATATTCCATATATAAAATATCTTCTTCCATTGGGATAATAGTGGAAGTGAATGATATATCTATATATCCATCTAATGAAATGCAAGGATGACTTATACCATTATATATTAAATTTATGTGTAAATTTCTTATTGCGAATATAAAGAGCTTGTCCATATCATTTCCTACCTTTCGATAATAAATTAACATACAAAATCAAAATTAACTAATCGAAGAATTCACAAGAATTTTGGATAATATATACATTATATGGATATATTATCCAAATGTCAAGTGGCGGCAAAAAATAAAAGTAATTTATAATTATTAGATGTATGCGTGTAAAGGATACACACGAAATTATATCAATTTGAGTACTGGAGATATTAATTATTCTGATAGGTAAGTTAGAAAAAACTCCTTTCTGGTTTTATTTGATTCTTACCAGAAAGGAGTTTTTTTTTACACCTGATCATTCAGCAGCACCATATGTATATGATCCTCCCATTGACCGTGAATCTTAAGGTATTTATAGGCTAGGCCTTCGTTGTAGAAGCCCAGCTTTTCTACTACTCTTAGGGATGCTTTGTTCTTAGGCATAATATTCGCTTCTATTCTATGAAGCTTATACTCATTAAATATAATCTCAATGCCCTTGTTTATAGCCTCTGCGGCATAACCCTTGTTAACCTCATCCTTGTCCAGCTTATATCCGAGATGACAGGACAGGAAGGCTCCCCTTACGATGTTGTTGAATGCAATGGCGCCTATTGTTTTATCGCCATCATCCTTTTTAAAAACCCACAGCCTTAGTGCGTTTCCTCTTCCAATGCTTATAGCATCATCCTGCAGCTGATTTCTGTGGTAAGCTGCTTCATAAAAGCTAGCATCACGGATGGGCTCCCATTCACCTAAAAAGTCCTTGTTCCTATTATAATAATCCAATACGATATCTGCATAGGAATCATCAAGTACTTTTAGAATTAATCTCTCTGTTTCATATTGCCTTTTTTGCAGCACTTTCCAAATCCTCCATTATTGCTTAAAATATTTGTCAATCAGCTTTTCTGCCAGCCTCTTCTGTGCATTGGCTTGCGCTATAAGGGTAATGATCGTCAGAAATATCTCTGCGATATCCTTGTTTTGGGCTTCTACATGTTCCAGCTTATCCTGCACCAATTTGAATTTATCATTGAAAATATCACAAAAGCATTCAAATTCAATGGACTTTATGTCCAGTAGGGTTGAATAAATATCCTCCAGGGGGATAACATCATCCTTCGCAGTGCTGATGTCCTTCATTATAGGGCCAAATAGAGTCTTAATATCTTCAATGG
This sequence comes from Clostridiales bacterium GWB2_37_7, assembly GCA_001797185.1. Taxonomy (GTDB): domain Bacteria; phylum Bacillota; class Clostridia; order Lutisporales; family Lutisporaceae; genus GWB2-37-7. The sequence goes on along the minus strand of MGOS01000072.1, from coordinate 2,153 downwards.
ATAAGATTTGCTTTAGATTATATATCAGTATAAGCATGATGATGTGATTTTTGCTGTATTTCTTATTTTTAGAGGGCATAAGTACACCGTCTCGAGTATAGTTGCCCACCATAGTTTTGGTTATCAGCTTGTCATTTATATTTCTTTTTACATGACCCATGTTGTCTTCGATAAAGCCTATGACCTGCTCCACATACAAATCAATTTTTGGAATATCTGACAGCTTAACCTCGTCTGTCAGGCACAGCTCTTTTATGATATCATCAAAACTTTTTTCTTTCGATTCCATATTACTCACCTCAATTCCATAATACAGTATTAAATACTTTGTTACAATACAAAAAATACGATAAACGGATATATTGATAGATAATAATAGATAAATGCAGATTTGCGGATGTAGATCGAAAATTTAACTATGGGAAATCAAAACCAATCTCTAGGAGGATTTGCAGTATTTGTTAATTAGATATAAAATAATAAACATAACGACAAACAGTAATAAATACTGCATGACGATTTAAAGAATATTTTGGAAGGAGGGCAGGAGATCACTAGTAATTTACACAAGCTAAAATTTGAAGAATTTAGTAAATTATGGTATTATTAAGACTGCGGCATATTATAGGAACTGAAGCCGTGCTGCCATTTTGAGCATGAACTGAACTATAAAGAATTTGTTAAGGAGGGTGGTGCACAAAAAAGTAAAATAATCTTACTATATTCAGAGCTTTTCTGGCATACACATATAAAGGCTATCATATTTCCAAAGGGGTAATATTGTTTAAATTATTATTGTAGAGGTGATGAGTGGTGTTTGGACTTTTCAAAGTCATTATAAGCATATTGCTTATAATAGGAATTATCAATCCGCGGTTTGCTTGGCAGATGAGTGAGGGTTGGAAGTTTAAGGATGCAGAACCCAGCGAGACTTATCTGGTTATGACAAGAATGATTTCGGTAGCAATGCTGGTAATCATATGGTTTGTTATTAGGATTTAAAGGAGAGATGAAGATGCTTAGGCTATTTCAGGTATGCTTTTATACTGGGGTATTATACACCGTAATCAGTTTTCTCCTAGGTCAACTGTTGGACTTTGCCGGAGTTGGAGGAGAAGTTGATACCGATATGGATATTGACCTTGATGGAGGAAGTCAAGGCGATGCAACTGGAGCATCGGTGTCTCCAATAAAACCGGTGACCATTGAAGCCTTTGTAACAGTATTTGGCGGAACAGGCATGATACTTTTAAAGAACAACTATAGTGCTTTAATCTCTTTAATGGCAGCTGCTGCTATGGGATTGACAATATCCTATCTGCTGTACCGCCTCATTATAGTACCTCTCCACAATGCACAAAGCACCAGCGCAGTTTCGCAGAGAGAGCTTGTGGGCAGCTTAGCCTATACTGTACTGCCCATGAAAGATGAGCGCTTTGGGAAGCTTCGCTATACCGTAGAGGGAAATACCTACAGTGCACCGGCTAAATCTGTTGATGGGAAGATGATAGCCAAGGGTGTACCCGTAGTTATTATAGATATAAAGAAAAACATATTTTATGTTAAAGAAGTTAAGGGAGGTAGTATTTAATGGAGATTTTAACTGGAACATTATCAATCGTATTAACAATACTGGGAGTCATATTCTTATTGATTTTGGCAGTGTTGACAATGTGGAGAAAGGTATCGCAGGATAAGGCTCTAGTGGTCACAGGTCTTAAGAAAAGGGTCATCTCCGGTGGCGGTGGACTGGTAGTTCCATTATTAGAAAAAACAGACCAGATATCTTTGGAAAATATGAAGATAGAGGTTAAAACTGACGGAGCATTGACAGAGCAAGGAGTAGATATAACAGCAGACGGTGTGGCTGTAATTAAGGTTAAATCAGACAAGGAATCCATATTAGCTTCTGTTGAGCAGTTTAATACAGGCAGGGAAAAAGAAACAATATTAGTAATAAAAGATACAGCTAAGGATGTTTTGGAAGGTAAGCTGAGAGAAATCATATCCAAAATGTCAGTAGAAGAAATATACAAGGACAGAGAGAAATTTGCTTCTCAAGTACAAGAGGTTGCTGCTTTAGACCTGGCAGAAATGGGTCTTGAAATCAAAGCCTTTACAATTAGAGATATAAGTGACAAAAATGGTTACCT
>MGOS01000071.1:101241-103089 GCA_001797185.1 Clostridiales bacterium GWB2_37_7 | reverse complement strand
AAATCAACTATAATGAATATGCAAGCTCATATTCTGCACTTAGAAGTGCAAGCAGCAGAGTTATTGAACACATAGTTGACAGGTTGGGGGAAAGCTATGTAAGCAAGGTGCTGGAAATAGGCTGTGGTACTGCGGATTATTTATACGTGCTAAAGGAAAATCTTGGATTTGAAGCTTATGGATTTGATAAATCCACAGAAATGCTTAAGGAAGGAATGCTTAAGCATCTAGGTTTGTTTTTGGTAAATGCAGATGCAAATGAAAGGTTCCCCTTTGATGATTCAATGTTTGATTTTACATTCTCAATAAATGTGATTCACTACATTGATGATCTTGATCAATATTTCAAAGAAGCCTATAGAGTTATGAAGCCAGAAGGAACGATGCTTACAATAATTGCTAATATAGATAAGATGAAGGAAACAGTATCTAAATACTTTCCTGAGTTTGAAGGCAACAAGAAAACCTCAAGTATTTTTGTAGAAGAGGTTATTGATTGTATGAAGAATTCGGGGTTTGATGATATTAGAACGACTAAGACCGACTATACATACAATATGAGAGTTCAAGATATGGAGCCGATCAAGAAAAAGGTATTTGCATGGGTAAGACTTTTATCTGAGGGTTGTTTTGAAAAGGGTATAGAACAAATGACAGAGGATATAAATAATGGAAAGGGTACCGGAAGTGAAAACTATATTTATATCTGGGGGCATAAGTAATAACTATTTAAAAGTGCTGTATTTATTAAATTATTGCATTCAAGGAGAACCGCATGAAGAGATTTATGATAGGACAGTATGGAAGCTTTGATGATGATAAATATAAGAGAGATTTCCGTACAAACTTCTATGGCATCGAAGCTTGCATGTTTGAAAATGAAAGTGACATAGATAAGCAAATATCCAAGGATAAAATTATGTCTGGATACAGGAAGATTGCATTATCAGGACAGAATAGATAAAAATTTTGACACAAAGAAAATTATTAAGCGTTTTGCCAAATACGCAGAGGTAATACACCTATGGAATGCTAAGATAAATGAAATTGTAGAGTATAACCACTATCCTGCTTTGAGGAATTTAATGCCAGAAGAAGGATGGGCTTCTATAGAAGACTATATTAAGATTATTAAAGAAGAAAATAAGGATGCAAAGATCTTATTTGAGCACGCATCACACTTAATAAGTGATGAAGAACTGCAAGGATGCTATGACTGGATAGATGAGTTGTTAAAGGACTGATAGACAACAAAAACCACACCTGTAATTACGGTGTGGTTTTTGTGAATTTATATTTAGTTATTCTTTCTATAGAATGCTGATATTTTGTATGTAATAATATATAAGAGGCAAAAAATGGATATATAAAGGTGGGGGATGGAAATGTTAATTAGCAGAGAAGAACTCATAGAAAGACTTAATCAAATTCAAGACAACGATTACAAAATACTTGAAAATGTGAAGGCTTATGAATTGGCCTTGAATATGTTAGAATATTTGGGTGACACCGATGCAGCTCTTCGTGACGATTTAGTATATAGTACTTTAAGCAGATGGCTAACAACCGGGTTATTTGCAAAGGGTCAGTTAAGACAAATATTGCAAGTTGTCCTTGACGATAAGCATTTATTCTATAAAATAGGCGAAAGTAATACGAATTCGGTATTTATGAGAGCATTCTCTGTTTTAATTGTTGCATGTATTGTTTATTCACATAGAGAAGATAGTTTTCTAAATTATGAAGAGCTAATAGCTGTCAAGAACAAGGTTATAAGATATATGTCAGAGGAAAAGGATGTCAGAGACTATGTAGCTGAAAGGGGCTGGGCGCACACAGCTGCACACG
>MGOS01000071.1:89572-101195 GCA_001797185.1 Clostridiales bacterium GWB2_37_7 | reverse complement strand
ATTGATCACCACGCTTATATTTGTTATGAAGATGAAAGGCTTGCCTATGCGACAAACAGTTTAATTAATAGGAATCTATTGACTGAAGAAGAAATATCAGAATGGATTAAAAGCTTTTCGGAATATGACAAAAAAACTGCCTTTCCTAATCAATACTATCTCATCGCCAATATCAGGAACTATTTAAACAGCCTGTATTATAGGCTTCCTAGAGATCAGTACCCAGTAATAAAGGCAGGTATCACGGATACTATATTATTCATCAGACGCTTTTAATGGAGGTCCTTTATTTATGAACAAAGTTGTAATCATTGGTTCCGGCGGGGCAGGGAAGTCTACTTTAGCTTGCAAGCTTAGTGCTCTTACAGGTATAGAAGTATATCATTTAGACAGACTTTTTTGGCAGCCGGGATGGGTCTCTATCAGCAAAGTAGAATTGGCAGAGAAGGTAAAGGCTATTTTATCCAGAGACCGTTGGATCCTAGATGGCAACTACAGTGGAACGATGGACTTGAGAATGGAAGCAGCGGATACAATTATATACCTAGACTTTCCCACTATAGTGTGCCTTAGGGGTATCATAAAAAGGTGGTTCATGTATCGAAATAAAGTAAGACCAGATATGACAGAAGGCTGTAGTGAAAAGATAGACTGGGAGTTTTTCAATTGGGTACTAACCTTCAGGCGTAGAAATAGGAAGAAGATTTTAACTTGGCTGAATCAGTATTCGGAGGGTAGAGAAATAATAATACTCAAAAATCGCAAGCAAGCTAACAGCTTTGTAAGTAAACTGGAAAAGGAGTCTTAAATGAAACATACACGCAAAAGAATGCAGCAGGCGTTTTGTATAATATTAGTTATAATATTGGGATTAGCCTCCAGGAAATATGGAGAGTTGCTGCCAGGCTGGTTGGCGGTATATTCAGGAGATATACTTTGGGGATTGCTGGTTTACTTAATAGTAGGATTTCTATTGCCTAAGCAAAGGATCATTCATACTGCCTTGATAGCTTTTGTATTCTCAACTTTCATTGAAGTGAGCCAGTTGTACCATGCGCCCTGGATTGATGAGATTAGAAGCTTCAAGCTGGGAGGATTGTTATTGGGCTATGGATTTTTGTGGAGTGATATTATATGCTATCTCACTGGCATTGCTTTTGGGGCTTTTGTTGAGTGGATATATTATACAAAAACTAATATTTGAGAGGTGCGGAATTGATTAAGCTATTAGACAATAAGGATATGGAAACAGCGAAGGAAATAGTTAAGCTGCAAAAGGCATCTTACATCATAGAGGCAGAATTGATAAATTTTATGCAGATTCCTCCTCTTCTGGAGGATCCGGAAGATATTATAAGCAGTCAAGAAACCTACTACGGTTACTATGTTGGACAGGATTTAGCCGGTATCATTTCGTATAACATAGAAAATGATGTTTTGGATATTTGTAAGGTTGCAGTACATCCTGACTTTTTCAAGAGAGGTATCGCTACGCAATTGCTGAAGCGCATGGACGAAAAAGGGATAAAAAAGATAATCGTTTCTACAGGTGCCAAGAATAGTCCGGCAATCCGGCTTTATACTTCTTTAGGATTTACAAAGACACAAGAAAGTGAGGTTGTAAAGGGCTTATTTATAGCACACTTTGAAAAGATAAGATAATGAAAAGGCTATACTGAATTTTGAACAGTATAGCCTTTTTATTAACTCAAAAGCTCTTCGAGCTTTTCCTTTATATATTTTTTAATCTCCACTTCACCGATAAAGGTCATGTTGTCATCCATTAAATCAGGCTTTACTCTGAAAAAATTAATAACAAGCTTATTATCCTTGATAAAATATTCATCAACATGCAGCGGGGCAAATATAATCTCCAATTCTTCATAATTCGTATTAGGATATTTGGCATTTAAGCCTTCTTGCAAGGAATCTACATTCAATCTTTTTATAGGCATAACCATTAAATTTGTGTAGCTCAAATCCTCCATCATCCAGAGATTATTGTTGTAGAAACGACCTTCCTTCTGATTGTCTCTGGAGAAAATCTCTCGATTCTTAATGGCACTTAAGGCTCTGCGAACAGACTCTTCGTTGAATTCACTGTCGTATGCGATTGTAAGGCTTGGCATTGCGGAAATATCATAAATATATGCTTCTGATAGATTCTCTCTATCATTTACTGCCTGCCAAAAGTATAGCATTGCTTCCACAGATTCCAAATTAACCTTTATTCTATTAATCATGATATTACTCCTCTCGAATTGCATCGTTGCTTCAATGGTATTATATCACTATTTCCAATTTCTATGAAGAATTAAACTTAATTTTAGAAAAGTTTACAATGGTAAAGTCTTACAAACAAGCATATAATTTGTGGTAATTAATATTATAAACTAGCTATGTTTTATAAAATGCTAATTATTCCTCATGCAAAGTATATAGTGCTACATATGAAGTTAGAAAATTCGAATTGGCTATTAGAAGAATAAAATAAACTTAATCAAGGGGGGTACAAAATGAAGCCTATCGTGCAGGTTGAGGGTTTTACTAAATTTTATGGCAGCAACAAGGTTATAGACAATATTAGCTTTGAAATTTATCCTGGTGAGATTTTTGCTTTACTGGGACCAAACGGAGCGGGAAAGACATCTACCCTAGAATGTATAGAGGGTATCAGAAAAGCAACGGCGGGCAAGCTGCGTGTGTCAGACTTGAATCCGGAAAAGGATTTTAAGAAAATACGCAAGAGATTAGGGGTACAGCTTCAGGCATCAGCTCTTCCTGATATTATCACAGTGGAGGAGGCTATGAAGATGTTTTGCTTATATCTGGGCAACGAAACTAGATATGATTTGTTAGAGCGGTTTGACTTAAAGTCAATGTGCAATACTGAGTTTTGCAAGCTTTCCACTGGGCAGCAGAGAAAGCTCATTCTGGCAATTGCATTGGCTCATCATCCTGAGCTGTTGATTCTGGATGAACCTACTGCAGGGCTGGATGTACATACAAGAGTGGAGCTCCATGAGATTATGAGAGAGGAAAGAGCAAAAGGAACTGCAATACTACTTGCATCTCATGATATGAGTGAGGTAGAGGAACTGGCTGATAGAGTGGCTATCTTGGTTAAGGGCAGAATTGTTGCAGAAGGCACCCCAAATGAGATCATAACCTCAGGAGACAGCAATGTGAAAATCTATGTAAAAACGCTGAAAGATGCATTGTCTGATATTAAGCTGGAGCGAGCTCAAGCTACGTCTGAGGGCTATGTTGTATTTGATACAGAAGATATTGAAGATACAGTTGGACTAATCTTGAGTCATATCAAATCCAAAGGTGATAAACTGATGGATTTAAGAATAGAGAGACCATCACTGGAGGAACGCTTTATCAATATTACAAGGAATGGAGGGATACAATGAAAGCGATCATGAATCATCTGAACTTTGAATTTAAAAGTGTTATAAGAGACAAGACACTTCTATTAATGAATTACCTGCTCCCTCTGGTTTTTTATTTTATAATGGCAGCAATTATGCCTAGTGTATATTCAGACTTTGTAAAAGGTATGGTACCGGGCATGATCGTATTTACAATAATGATTAGCACCTTGATGGGTATGCCAAATCCTATGGTCCTAAATAAGGAAAAGGGAATATACAGAAGCTACAAAATATCTGGGGTACCACTTAAGTCTGTGTTTATAATACCTGTTTTAACTACTATGCTGCATATAACGATTGTATCCTTGATCATATTAGGAACAGCAGCAGTCTTTTTCAAGGCAGCTTTGCCGCAGAATATATTTAGCTTCATTGGAGTATACGCCGTAGTATTATTTGCTTTTACCGGACTTGGAGTCTTGATTGCAGTATGCTCTCCAAATGGTAGGCTGACAGTACTGCTGGCGCAGGTGGTATTTCTACCTTCGATGTTACTTGGAGGAGTCATGATGCCCTCCAGCGTGCTTTCAAAAGGAGTGCAAAAGGCAGCTATGCTGCTACCCACTACTTATTCAACAAATGCACTAAATGCTGTTTATTCAGGACAGCCGGCAGTATATAATGTCCAAGGCTCTCTTATTATACTAGCCCTAGGAGGCATAATTTCCTATGTACTTGCTGCATATTTATTTACTTGGGACAGCAAAACTTCTAATTCCTTGCGTAACCTGGGCGGGCTTGCTATTCTAATACCCTACATTTTAGGTATAATATTGCTATAATATTTACTGCAAAGGGTACAATACCGGAAGCCTTACAGCAAACATGAAAGGATATATATGCGAAATGGTTCCCCACATCTGGATATGAACGCGCAGATGGGCCAGACTTTGAGTACTATGACAAAAGATCTGAGAAAAATGATAAGAATACGGAAGTAGATATTTATATACCCATAAAATGATCTAAGAAAGGATTGATTGCTATAAATGCAATCAATCCTTTCTTTTTATAGCTGCTATAATATGGTAAAATATAACTGATACACTTAAAGGGAGGATTTTTTCATGAATGCGATATATACTTTGGATAATATTTTAATCAGAAAAACAACAGAGGCTGATTTAGACTTTGTTTTAATAGCAGAAAATGCAGAAGAAAACTCGCCCAACGTTGCACAATGGAGTAGAGAGCAACACATAACTGTTTTTCAAAATGAGGATATACTGCATGTTATAATTGAAGCTGATGGAAAATCGGTCGGATATGCTATAATAGCAGGGCTCAAGGACGCAAATAAAGCCATAGAGCTTAAACGCATTGTAATTGTTGACAAGGGCAGGGGTTTAGGCAGAACAGCTATACACCTTGTTAAAAAGCTGGCCTTCGAGGAGCTTAAAGCCCATAGACTATGGCTGGATGTAAGAGAGTACAATACGAGAGCTCGCAATTTATATAAAGCCTTGGGCTTTGTAGAAGAGGGTTTAATCAGGGAATGCTTGTTGCTGGACAATAAATTTGTGTCACATTATATTATGTCAATACTAGAGCATGAGTATAAACAATAATGAGGGCAGTCGAGATAGAAGGATGTATTGCGGGAGTGTGATAAAGTGAGCTTGCCGATAGACCATATCAACAGGTATGTATCAAATGTGGATAAGTTTATAGAATTTTACCAATCAGTATTAGGTTATTGGCTGATTGGTCTAGGTATAAAGCAAAATGGGCATAAGTATGCAATACTACAGGGACAAGGGCATGAGCTGTTTATTTCAGAAAAAGATGGCTTTGAAGCAGTAAATGAAAATCTACGTCACATAGGATATTCTGTGGATAATGCAGACAAGGTTTTGGAGGGATTGAAACAAAAGGGCTATGCTGATATTGAACAACAAGTTATTGTTAAGCAGTATTCTAGACAAATATATATTAAAGACCCTGATGGAATGGAAATCGATTTGATTCAATGGACAGATAAACAAGGCTTTTACCAAAGCCTGAAGATTGATTAGGAGGTAGCTTATGGAATCAGCTAGGATGACAATCGAAGGGGATCATATTAGGAAAATTACAGATATACTTTGTCATAAAGAAAATATTTGCTACAAATATAATGCAAAGGATGTAGTAATTCTCATGGAAGAGGAATACTACATGAGAATCGAATCAAACCTTTTGTCTGTATATATTCTTAATTTCAAAGATGAAAGAACAGTTGAAACAGAAATGGTGGCAGGTGGTGGTAAAAGCGGTGGGGATATAGGTTGGGGAGCAGAAAACAGTGAAAATAGGAAGAGGGTTCATTCAATAATAGAAATCTGCAGTCAAAACTCTTGGAGCATTCTTGAGGTCTACCCGGAAAGACTTAAACAATCTCTTGAAAAGTCCGACGTTCAAAGGCTTATGGAATCTGTGTTTCCATGGTTTAAGAAGTAGTGCTGTGGGTTTATGCTAAAATGACCACAGGTAGACATAATTATTCGGTTGAGGACTTTTACAAATGAGAAGGAGAACAAATGAATAACAATACAACATACAAATGTCCTGTTTGCAATAAACAGTTAGTTAAAAAGGGTAATTCATACTGCTGCAGCCAAAGGCATACCTATGACATTGCCAAGGAAGGCTATGTTAACCTGCTGCTGGCGAACCAGATGAAGAGCAAAGATCCCGGTGACAGTAAGGAAATGATGACAGCGCGTAACAGCTTTTTAAAAAAAGGCTATTTTGAGCAGCTTTCTGACAAAATAAATTCAGTAATGTGGCAGTTTATGAATGCTAAAGTAGATGATAAATTTGTTGTTTTCGATGCAGGCTGTGGAGAGGGTTATTACACGGACAGGGTGTACAATAGCTTAGCTAAAACAAAAGAAATGTCCAGTGTTTGGGGAATGGATATTTCTAAGGAAGCCGTAAAAATAGCTTCTAAACGCAATAAGAGCATCAGCTATTGTGTAGGCAGCATATATCATCTGCCATTACTAGATCACAGTGTGGATTGTATTCTGAATGTTTTTGCACCCTTTAAGGAAGAGGAGTTCTTAAGGGTGCTGAAGCAAGATGGGTTTATTCTAAAAGTAACGCCCGGAGCTCAACATCTAATGGGTCTTAAGAAGGCTTTGTATGACAATCCTTACTTAAACGATGAGGAAATACCTCAGGTAGACAGCTTTAAGATGATCGAAAGCATAAGCCTGCGATATGAAATAGATTTGGATAGCTCAGAGGATATTGTGAATCTGCTAAAAATGACACCCTACTTCTGGAATACAAATATAAACAAAATAAATGAGTTTGTGCAGCATACAACAAGGCTGGAAACTGAGCTGGATTTTGTGATTACAGTTCTAAAGTGAGGGAAAAGTATCTAATTGACTGTAAATGGTATTTTAGGAATTATTCAATGGAAAAGCTTTGGTCACCACCTTTTATACACGGTACTAGTGTAACTTTGCTAGAATCAGAAAATGGAGATGCAAAGCTGGAAATAATCGGAGACATTTCGCACATAGAATAATGAGACAAAATATATTTCCTCTACAAAGTCATATGATTTTATAGGGAAATTTTTTTTGGAGGTGCTCATGTGAAAAAATACATATGGATTATTGCTTTGGTCCTAATTGCAGCCTTGGTCATATACTTGCTATGGGGTTGGATAGTCAAACCTAATAATGAGAATGACGCTTGTGCTATGGCAAATGCAAAAGCGGAATTATTCCAAAAGGCAATAGGCGAGTTTGGAGCCTTGACACCGGAAAATGCAGCGCTTTTATGGAGCAAGGGGGTACAGGAGAGAAATGGAGCGTTGCAATATGCTGTTATGAGTGATGAACTAAAAACAGTCTATAAAGAGCATCTGGACAAGAATTATCCAGCTTGGGTAACGGGCTTCTCCAGCCCTTGGGTGGAGAAATATGAAATAATTGAAAGCAAACCTGTCTCAAAAGGAGAGTATGTAGTAACAATGCAGTTTAGTTTGGCAACATCAGCAGGCAGTGAAGGGAAATATTTGGCAAAGCTTTCAATAATAAAAGGTGGAAGCTATTGGATGATAAACAATGTTGCTGGTGATGAAATGATCTTGGGGCTGAGTGCCATGGATTTTAAAGAATAAAACCTAAGTTGCAAAAGTTCAGGCAAAAGTGTCTGAACTTTTGTTATATAAAAACTATCTTATGGTAATTGATTAAAAAATAAAATATAATTAAACTATATTGCCATAAATAACCAAATGGCGATTTTTGAGGTGTTTACCATGAATAATAATATGGATTATGAAATAGTATTCTTAAAATTTGTCTAGTTTAGGAGGTATATAAATGCAATTGAGATCTATGACTATAGAGGATTATGAAAAGGTATATGATTTATGGAGCAATACTCCAGGAGTGGGCTTAAGTGAGGCAGATGAGCAGCACGAAATAAATAGCTTCCTCGAGAGGAATCCAGGTCTCTTCTTCGTTTATGAATCGTTTGGTGAAATTATTGGGACGATTTTATGCGGTACTGATGGTAGAAGAGGGTACATTCATCATCTAGTTATTAAAGAGAGTTATCGCGGTAGGGGGCTGGGCAAGCAGCTTGTGCAGAGGTGCTTGGATGGGCTGAAGAAGCTGAATATACTGAAATGTCACTTGTTTGTATTTGCAAACAATGAAATAGGCAAGGGTTTTTGGAGTGGTACAGGCTGGCAGCGAAGAGAAGATATATTGATTTATTCAAAGAATATATAACACCTAGTATGCATTGGTACTGTGTTCCCGTACTGAATATTTTGGTTTCTTCTAATTAAGTCAGCTCACATCATTAAATAATAAATTTACATTTATATACTTAACAATATTTCCATTGCTCTTTTTTCTTTTTCGGATAACTCTATAAGGATTTCAGACGCTTGATTTATATATTCGACATTTTGTGTTTCTCCAGTTATATCAAATAATGTCGAAATCTTTGTCCATAATATTGCTACTTCGGAGAAAATCTTATATGCTTCGTTTATCTGTTCAATTTGTAGCAATTCATAACTTTCCTTCAAAAAGTCTCTGTATAAATTTCTAAACAAAGCGCCACCTGTTCCACCTTTTTCCATAAGCATTGCAGTTGTTTTAAAGTCTCTTTCAATATTCTTGCTGCTTTTAAACCATTTTTTTATTTCCTCACTGGTTTTTAGCACTCCTTCAAATCCGATATTCTTTATTGGCGGATTTAAATAATCTTTTGCATTGTTTTTAATCGAAATAATAATGGTTTTTTTAAGGTCATAACCTTTTTTCATGTCTTGAATTGTATAGCTCAAATTCTTTGAAGACATTGGACCCTTTTCATTTCTTGCCAATTCAAGGCTTTTTATTGATGTTTTCACTTTGCTTCCTTGCTGTCTGGTATCTACTAAATAAGCAAGGTTTTCATCATAGCCATACATTGCTACATAGTGTCCCGCAAAGTGTATTTTATTTGTGAAATAATCTAAATGATAACAATCCAATTTAAGGCCAACTGCGGTATCCTCATCAATATCATTTTTAACATTTTCCCAAGCTTTTTTTAAAGACGAGGTTTCCTTAACTTCCAACTTCAAGTTTAAATTTCTGGCAATGTTTTGAGTTAAAGCATCTGGTTTTATTCTTCCGCCAATAAAAGGAAAATCCATTATTTTCATATTCCAAAATATAAAGCCTAATCCCTCACCTATCCCAAAAAGCATTGGTTCGGAGAATGTAATTCCAATTTGATTTAGCAGAGATCCAGTTGCAGTCGTTTCACAATGTTGACCAATAAATGGTTTGAAATTCTCGATTATATTTGCCATAATATCTCCTTTCAAAAATGAATTTTATAATTCTACTCAATTTATGATCTTCCTCAATATTTTCACTTTTTAATTTATAATATCATAGAAAACTTGACAACAGTGTGTCAAGTTTATCATTTTATTACATCATTCCATTCTTTTCCTTTATTATTAATATAATATCATATAAACCTGACATGTATATGTCAAGTCTAATAAAATAATTATAGCAGATAGTTATATATCATAACTTTGTAGGAATGCTGCCGGAGGACAACATAGAAAAGGCACAGGATACATAATGCATCCTGTGCCCTGCCCTACAGAGAATACTAAAGCATTTCAAGAGTTTCCTTGAGATTCTCTATCATTGCATCTATATCTTCTTTTGTAATTACCAGAGGCGGCTGAAAGGCTACGACGTCTCTATTTAGACCGTTCTTACCTAACAGGAAACCACGTTCCTTCATTTCCTCCAAAATCATGTCTGTAATCTCAGCAGAAGTCTTGACATGATTTGCTGCCTGAATCTGCATTCCCAGCATAAGTCCACAGCCTCTAATTTCTTGAATATAGGTAGAGGATAATTGTTGAAGCTTATGCTTGAGATACTCGCCCAAATCCTTTGCTCTGGTTACCAGGTGGTTTTTCTTAATATAGTTAAGCACGCTTAATGCAGTTTGCGCAGAAACAGGGTTGCCTCCAAAGGTGGAAGCGGAAGGTCTGTTGTAGGCTTGTGCTATCTCGTCTGTAGTTGAGAAGGTGGATATTGGAATCCCATTGCCTAAGGCTTTGGCAGTTACAATAATATCAGGTACTACATCATAATTCTCAATGGCAAACATTTTGCCTGTTCTCCCATAGCCCGTTTGAACTTCATCCACTATGAGCAGCACATTGTGCTGTTCAAGCAGTGCTTTTACTTTCCTTACATAGTCATAAGGATACATGATAATGCCGCCGTTGCCCTGGATTGGCTCAATCAGCATGGCACATATATCTTTTCCATGCTTTTGCAGAACATCCTCCAGCTCCTGCAGGGATTTCGTCATAGCTTCTTCATAGCTGCTGTCAGAAGAAAAAGGTCTATCAATGAAATATACATGATCCTTAATGAGGTTGTCATCCAATCTCCACATAGGGATACCCGTTACACTTAGTGTCAAATGCGTTCTGCCATGCAAACCGCCCTTCAAAGCAATATAACCCGACTTCTTAGTATATAGTCTGGCTAAAGCCATAGCACCTTCATTTGCCTCAGAGCCTGTTACGCAGAAGAAGGTTCTTTTGATATTTCCGGGAAGTATGCCTGCCAACTTTTCTGCCAGCTCCACCATGGGCTGTGTAAGGTATAGAGTAGTGGTGTGCTGCATTTTGTTGAGCTGTGCTATGGTTTCCTTTAGTATTTCAGGGTTGGAATGTCCACAGTTCAAAACAGACACGCCTGCAAAGAAATCCACATATCTCTTGTTGTTGTGGTCGAACAGAAACTGCATAGATCCACCTACAATTTGTGGAGGCTCCTTGTAAAATGCTGAAGTGGCAGGGAAAAAGTATTGCTGTCTTTTCTTTAGAATATCCTCTGGTCCTAAATAGTTCATCATAACACCTTCTAATCCAAATCAAATTTATATGACAGAGCACCTAAGGTAAAGCCTGCTCTGCAGGATTTCATTTCTTGATATAGTTTGCTGCAGCTTGCTTTTTCTGCAATGGCCTTCTGATAAATCTCTATGATATATTTCAATTCATCAAGATTATAAGTCTGTCCTTCGATACGGAGACTAGTAAGCTTATTAAGACTCAAATCCTCTAGTATTGGAAGCAGACACAGCTCTTTTGTGGTGAAAAGATGATTTTTATTGTATTGATCTATATAAACAGGATTTTCACCTTTTTCATGCAACATAACCAGCACATGGTTGTTCACAAATTTATTGTCTGATGCCTCAACGGGCTGCAATGCATTTACATTGTCATACAAATTCAGATCCAAATACATAACCCTTATAGGTCCATGAACTATAAGCTCTATAGACTCCTTGACTGCTGCTAGAAATTTGGCAAGCTCATTTATTTTAGCTTCTACAGAAGCAGTAAATTGTTCTGCGCCAATCCCCTTATAAAACTCTACAGCTTTGTGGTTGTATATATTTAAGTTATAATCAGCGATCAGCTTGTATTTGCCGCTATATTTTTTAATAGCTCCGAGATTGGTTGCCAATAGCCCATCAAAAAGGTGACCATGCTTCTGGAGGTAATGATCAATCATGTCAAACTGCAGCTCATCCATCATTTGAGGAAGAGCAAGGTAAAGCTCGGTATTGTCCTTGATACTGACCAAATGCTCCAAATGCTCCAAACTCATAAAATTATCAGGCAG
>MGOS01000071.1:86887-89555 GCA_001797185.1 Clostridiales bacterium GWB2_37_7 | reverse complement strand
TAACAGATAATTTTTGTCTTCCTGCTGTATTGCTATTAGAGTTATTGAACTCAGTATGTACTGTGTTCAATACAGCTTGCGTGATTTCAGGCTCCTCTGAAGGAACAGAAAAAACCTTACCGGTGGAATAGAACTTTCCGGTGCCTTCGTAGCGTGTATTAATAAAATCTAAGCCCGGCTTTCCAAAAGCATAGGCAGTAGAGAAATCTCTTTTGCGATTTTCAAACAACTCCAATGCATGCTTCTGCCTCTCAAAGCATAGAGGGTCTTCAATATATCTATCTATTGCGTCGCCATAGGTATTCACTAAATCAACCATAAAATCAGTTTCTCTCATGCGTCCTTCAATTTTGAAGGAGGTAACACAAGCCTCAATCAGCTCCGGTATGTGTTCATACATATACATATCCTTCGCTGCAAGGGGATATGCTGTAGGATATAAATATCCATCTTTCTTAATTTGATATGCCCATCTGCATGGCTTGAAGCAGCGTCCTCTATTGGAGCTGTTGCCCCAAAGCAAGCTGCTGTAATAGCAGTTTGCACCATTAACGGTACACATATCTCCATGCATGAAATATTCAGTCTCAATACCTGTAAGGTTTTGTAGGTTCTTGGCAGCTTTCAAATCCATTTCTCTAGATAAAACGACTCTGGATACACCTATTTCCTTTAATTCTCTTACAGTCTCAATATTGTGCACATTCATCATAACGGATGAATGAATTTCAAAATTCCTAAGCTTCTGCTCTTTGCATAGCTGAAGGATACTCATATCTTGAATGATGATGCCGTCTACTTTTATATTATCCAAGAATTGCAGATATTCTGCGGCTTCCCCAATTTCATATTCATTCAGCATGTTGTTGACTGTTACATAAATCTTTTTATCAGTCTCATGAGCCATCATAACTGCTTCTGCGATTTCGTCATCAGATAAGTTAAAGCCCTTGCGAATTATCCTCATATTTAAGGACTTGCCCCCAAGGTATATTGCATCACAGTTTGCTTTTACCAAGCACTTAAAGGTTTCCATCGTACCGGCTGGAGCCAGAAGCTCAACCTTCTTGTTATTAAAAAACCTTGCCATACATCCTCCTACAAACTCTGCAAAGCTTAGTTTATGTTTTTGTTCAGGAAGCTTTAGCTGACGTGGAACAAATATACATAAAGTTAGCTTTGCAGTGTTTTTTCTTTAATCTCTCTGCTTACGTGTTTTTTCATTATATTCCGGGCTGGCACAGAGACCAATGTCATCAACTTAATGTGCTAAGTTTTTCCAATGACTGATTTCATGCCACCCCTAAAGTACTTTTTTATTAGTGCGCCCATGCTTTGGCATATGCCTGGTTGGGCGCTCAAAACTTCTATTATTCCTTATCGGAATTACATGTTTTGTTAGCTTCTTTACGAATTTCTCATATAGCTTTATTGCCTCATCTGGATCATCTTGCAGCATTACATGCAATAAATCCTTCTTAACATAGGCTACTGCTATCTTTTTGTTTACTTTATAGCCATGCTTCTTTTTCTTATCACCAGTTGCCTTTTCATACTCTTCCTGAGCGTCTGCAATGATTATGCTTGCAACATTGCAGATATATATTGTTGCATAAAAGTCCTGCAATACAACTCTTTCAGTATCTCCTGTGAAATTCTCTAATTCCAGTGCGTTCTTCATCAAATTGTAGTTCGTTTCTATTCCCCATCGCTTGTTATACAGGGCTTTAAGCTCTTCTATACTCATTTCCTCTGAAGTCAGGTTTGTTACGAGTATTTCATCTTGAGTATCAAGCTTAATTCTTGCACATCTCAAATCAAAGCTCACAGGCTCAGTAATGTCTTTTATTCTATTTACTGCTATTCTTCGCTTATCAATATTTACATGAATGGTATTATCATTATCTTGACCATTAGTAAACTCATTGACTTCCTTTAAGAATGATTTTGATACCCTTATTATATACTTTTTGTTTAGGCTATTTAGCAAGGTTATTAGTCTCACAGATGGGAACCCTCTATCAAACAAGAAGATGTCCTGGGCTTCAGTATTGTAGAGGTTTGGAATCAGTTCCACCGCTGCAGTTTGTTCAGACTCATTGTATGAGAATAGCTTTCCGTCTAGAATCACTTCATTTAGTACATCATATGCCAAACACATTCTAGCAGCTGGATAATCCATTTTTTCCTCATGAAATACCCCATACTTTTCTTTCATTTCAGCTGTGTTTGGCAATTGAACTGTAGAACCATCAACTGCTATTAATCTATATCCCTTGTAAGTCTTGAATTCATCAGAATATATATGTTCAATCGCTATATCATTTAAATGCGTATATGCTGACGGCTTAAGATTCTGGCGAGCTTTGGAATATGCTTGCTTTGTATATTCTAGGTTATCATCTACTTCAAGTTTCTCTATGAAATTATCTATTTCTACAGATAGTGATCTTTTAAGATTTATCAGTACTGAAACCAGGACTCCCTTAAATCCAATCTTACGATTTCTAGTGAAGTTCTCAGGTTTCTCTTTATGTTTGGATGAAAGTCTCATATCTTGTATACCCTCATTTGTTTTTTTAACAAGTATATTATTTTGTTCATATTGCACCTCGTTTTTGACTATTATTATATCTAAATATGGTGCTTCATCATACTTGCAAATGTT
>MGOS01000071.1:75443-86874 GCA_001797185.1 Clostridiales bacterium GWB2_37_7 | reverse complement strand
CAAGTTAATTTTAAGCTTTCCACTTGCATACGGCTTCTTCCAATATATCTATTAATACAAAGAGTACAAAGCCGAAAAGACTTATTGCAACAATTCCTGCATACATTCCAATATAATCAATTCTCGTCCATGCGTCTAATATATAATAGCCAATTCCCAACTGTGTTCCATAACCCTCGGCAAAGAACAATATCGAAAGAGCTGTTCCTATGGACAGTCTTAGGTTAGTGAGCATTGCCGGCAAAATTGCTGGAATGGTAATATATCTGAATATCTGAATTTTAGAAGCACCCAGGCTTCTGATAGGGTTGTAAGTTTCCTGCGATATATTAAGCACTGCATCTCTTACAGCAATTATTACTTGGAATACCAATATTAATACTATTATTATAACCTTTGAGGAATCTCCTAAGCCGAATAGCAGCATAGCTACGGGCAGCAAAGCTGTTTTAGGTATAGGGTATGTAAAGTATACCAAAGGGTTTAGTACTTTGTTCCAGGATTTTGAATAGGCCATGAGCAATCCTATGGATACTCCTAAAAACAGGGATATGCCAACTCCCAAAATCACCCTGTATAAACTGACTAATATATGAATATGCAGCCTGTTGTCATATAGGCTGTTAAGATTTAGGTATACATCAATGGGCGTGGGTAGTACACGAGTATTTACCAATATGGCTAATATATACCAAAGTATATTTATCATAATAAAGCCCTGTAAAAACAGCTTTATTTTCACTTTATATGTCATACTTCCCATCCCTTTTTTATGATAGTCCTAATATGTGATGACAATTTGAGATATTCCTCATTTTGTCTTAAATTCTCTGTATTAAAAAGTGGGTTATCTATAGTTTTAACGATAGTGCCAGGACAATGAGACATTATAACAATTTTCTTTCCCATATAAATAGCTTCTTCAATGCTATGAGTAACAAAAATCGTGGTAGGCTTGTACTGATTCCATACATCGATAAAAAGCTCCTGAGCTTCTTCTCTTGTGATAGCATCTAAGGCGGAGAAGGGTTCATCCATTAACAGTAAATCTGGGTTCATTATAAATGCCCTCGCTATGGAGGCTCTTTGTTTTTGTCCTCCGCTTAGCTCTTTGGGGTATCTATTCTTTAGATCCTGTATGTTTAACCTATTCATAATGTAATCGATTTTCTCAATTAATTCACTATCAATTATTTTATTCTTAATTTTAAGAGAGAGAAGGCAGTTTTTTTCAACATTTTTCCATGGGAGCAATCCGAAATTTTGAGGTATGAAGCCAATGTCATGGAGCTTTGGGTTTAGTCCTGTGCCATTTAAAGTAACGAGTCCATCATATTCTTTGATTATTCCGCTTAATACATGTAAAAATGTGGATTTGCCACAGCCTGAAGGACCTATCATGGCGATTATGTCCCCGGACTCAATCGCCATGGTAATAGGACCGATAGCATGTACAGTATTTCTATTAGATTTATAGCTTACAGAGAGATTTTCTATATCCAGCATAGGTACCTCCAGAAAATTAATCAATTCCAATATTGCTCAACAAATCCTTTGGCTTCAGATCTTTCTTAATTAGCTTGCTGTTTGATGCCCAATCTATAACAGATTGTAGATCAGCCTCTGCAGGAAGTATGTTCTTTCTAAACACAGGAAGTACAATTTTACCCTTCATGTCTTCTGGATAACCTACTGTCTTTATGATAATATCCTCATATTCTGATATTTCGGTGTTGTTTACATAATCTACTGCTTCGTTATAGCCTTTATAGAAGGCTTTGATTTCTGCGGCTTTAGTATCAATAGACTCTTGAGTGAAGGCTGTAACTGAAGTATAAATTCCTTCTTCAATGGCACTACCAAGAACGATCCCGCCATCCTTAATAGCAAGTGTGGCGAAGGGCTCTGGCAAAACGGCCGCATCTACTTTGTTGGAACGCAGCATTTCCAGTCTGGTTGGTATTGCAGGAACTATAGACTTTTGTACATCCTGCGGCGTTAACGTGTTTCTTTCTAAAATTTTGTCCAAGGTATATTCTATGACAGTTTTTTCAGAGATCGCAATACTTTTGCTCTTCATTTCATTTATAGTCTTTATTCCTGAATTGGGATTAGCTATTAACGTAAAGTTTCCATCTGTAGCTCCTGTTATTTTTACATCGAAATCAGCATTTTGGTACAGCGTAATAGCTATTTCATCACCGATGATTCCGTCAAGATTGCCGCTTTGAAAGGCTGCATCCCTATCCTTGGCACTTTTAAAGGTTTGAATATTTACGTCAAGACCCTGTTTTTCAAAGTAACCCTTTTCATCAGCAATTATGATAGGTATCGCCTCAACGGAGCCCATTGCACCAAAATTCAAGGTTTTAGTTTGTATTTGTGAATTATCAGCTTCTTTATTTGCAGCAGAGCATCCAGCAATAGATATAAGCAGCAATGCTGCAATGAATATTACTGATATTTTTTTTATTAATTTCATTTTAATTCCCCCATTTTTTAAATAGAATATTTTCAATAGAAAGGTTGTCTAGTATCTTTCCAACTACAAAATCAATTAAATCCTCCATGGTTTCAGGCATATGATAAAAGCCCGGCATGGCAGGTAGAATAGTGACACCAAGCCTTGAAAGCTTAAGCATGTTTTCAAGATGAATTGCATTAAAGGGAGTCTCGCGAGGGACAATTACAAGTCGTCGGTTTTCTTTCAAAGCAACATCTGCTACTCTGCAAAGCAGGTTTTTAGCCAAGCCATTGCTTATTTCAGCGAGAGTTCCCATAGAACAAGGGAGTATAACTACAGCATCAAATTTATTGGAGCCGCTGGCAATACCGGCAAATAGGTTGTTTATATCCTCCAGCCTAAGCTGACTATACTGTTTTGAAAGCTCTGCTACCCACTGCTCTAGGTCTATGCCGGTTTCATATTTCATAACTTTTTTACCGGTATCCGTACAAATGATATGGGTATAAATATTTTTTTTCAAAAGCTCCTCAACAAGCCTTTTGGCATAAATACTGCCACTGGCTCCAGTTATGCCTACAACTATTTTATTCAACTGCAATTACCTCCTGAATATTAAACTAACGCATCAATTACTCCGAATACCAGAAATACAATGCTGACTAATTGATTAATGCTGTAAGAGGCTACTTTTACATTGGTTAGATTATCCGGTGATATCAGTCTGTGCTCAAGGATAAACAATAGAGCTATAATAGAAAGACCTATGTAGTAAATTATATCAAGTTGAGGACTTAATATCCCAACTGCAATCAAAAGTACCAGAGCAGCTGGATGAAAAGCAGCTGCTATATGAAGCGCATTTTTTACACCAAACCTTGCAGCCATGGAATTTATACCATTGGCGGTGTCAAAGGCATAATCCTGAGAACCGTATATGATATCAAAGCCAGCAACCCACAGGGTATTGGCAGCTCCCATAAAAAGGGGCAACCATGTGATTTCACCGGATACTGCCAACCAAGCGCCGACAGGAGCTGCTGCAGAGGTAATGCCCAATACCAAATGACATGCCCAAGTGAATCTTTTGGTATAGGAATATATAACCAATAAGAACAATGCAATAGGTGAAAGCAGTAAACTGAGCGTATTAAGCATTGCTGCTGCGACTACCATAACAATAAAACAGATTATGGAAAATATTATTACTTCCTTTTTATTCATTAAGCCTTGAGGAAGTTGTCTTGTGGCTGTTCTAGGATTTTTTGCATCTATTTCTGCATCAATTACTCTGTTTATTGCATTGGCTCCTGTTCTAGCCCCCATAAATGCAACTAGAATCCAAAAAATTGTATAAACAGAGGGGAGTCCGTTGCTAATCAGAAGCATTGATATAAGTGCAAAGGACAAAGAAAAAACTGTATGAGAAAACATAACAAGGGTTCCATAGTCCTGGATTTTTTTTACTAGCTTATTCAATACCATATTCTGCCCATCTCCTAGATACAAGTTCTTTGATTTCTTCTGTCATTTCTAGATCATCGGACCACTCTCTGTCGTGACCTTCGCTAGACCACTTCTTAGTAGCATCAATGCCCATTCTGTAGCCGTAATGAGCAAGATTTGATGCATGGTCTAGCGCATCTAAGGGACCTTCTGATATAACCACATCTCGCTTGGCGTCTATATTGTTAAATACCTTCCAAGCCACTGTAGATAAATCATGGGGATTGACGCTTTCATCAACTACTATAATCATTTTGGTGTACATCATTTGACCCATGCCCCAAAGTGAATTCATGATTTTCTTTGCATGCCCTGGAAATTGTTTCTTTATAGAAACAATTACGCAATTATGAAAAATCCCTTCTAATGGAAAGTTATAATCTGATATTTCCGGATGTTGTTTTTTTAGCAGTGGCAGGAAAATTCTCTCTGTGGCTTTGCCCATATAGCAATCCTCCATAGGGGGCTTACCAACTATGGTTGTAGGATATACAGCATTTTTCTTATGTGTAATACAGGTTACATGGAAAACCGGATAATAGTCTGCCGATGAGTAATAGCCTGTGTGATCACCAAAGGGACCCTCCAGTTTCAAGTCCTCGTTGACATCCACATAACCTTCAATAATAAATTCTGCATCTGCAGGAACATATAAATCGTTGGTAATTGATTTAACCAGCTTGACAGGAGCCTTTCGAAGGTAACCTGCAAACATCATCTCATCAATCATTTTTGGAAGTGGCGCTGAAGCCGAATAAGTAATTGCAGGGTCACAGCCCAAAACAACGGAAACAGGCATTCTGCCGCCAGCTTTCTTATATTTGTCGTATATCTCTCTTCCATTCTTGTGCAGATGCCAGTGCATTCCTGTAGTGTTTTTGTCAAAAACCTGCAGCCTGTACATTCCAGTGTTTTGAATGTTCGTTTCAGGATCCTTCGTTATAACCAAAGGAAGTGTGATAAACCTCCCGGCATCACCAGGCCAGCACTTTAAAATCGGCAGAGTACCTAAATCAGGATTTTCTTCAATAACCTCTTGGCAAGCACCCTTTGTTGGCAATTTTATAGGAAATACATTTGCCATACTTGTTAATCTGGGTAACGACTGTATCTTCTTCATTAGCTCAAGATAGTTTGACAGATCAATAAATTCCTCGATACCGTCACCGATGTCATCTAGCTTCTCAACACCAAGAGCCATACTCATTCTTTCATAAGTGCCCATCGCATTAATTAATACAGGATAGAGTGAGTCCTTTACTCTTTCAAATAAAAGAGCGGGGCCATACTGCTTAGACACTCTGTCAGCTATTTCAGTAATCTCCAGCTCTGAATCTACTTCTGTATATATTCTTTTCAGCAGGCCTTTTTCATCAAGATGATGTATGAAATCCTGCAAGTCTTTGTAAGCCATGTAAACCTCCTTGCATATATAAAGATAAATAGATAATTTCTAACAAAATTCTAGCACATTTTTGTGACAGTTGCAAAATAACATATAGAAATATAATACATCTTACTACATATAAATATTAGTAGATTTATCATTTTAAGGAAATAATAGAGTATAGGAGTGACTCAATATTCTGAATAGTATAAAAGCAAATAATGCAGATAATAATGAAGGATAAAAAACCCTTGTGTCGAATAAATTATTTGATTAGATAGCATTATTTGCTATTTGGAAAGGCGGTATATAAATGGAAAGCAAACCAAAATTGAATTTAAAAAGATCCATGGAGCTGTTTGAAGAAGCACAAAGGCTATCACCAGGTGGTTTGATGGGTATTAGACGTCCTTACAATTTCGTACCCGGTGAATATCCTATTTTTATTGAAAGAGGGTATGACGGGCATATAGTTGACGTGGATGGAAATGATTACATAGATATGTTATGTGCATATGGTCCGATAATTCTTGGCTATAATGAGCCTGAAATAAATCAAGAAGTTATTAAGCAAATGGAAAAGGGCTTTTGTTTCTCCTTAGTTCAAGAGATACAAAACCAATTACAGCAAAGGCTGATAGACATTATTCCATCAGCAGAGATGGTGGTACTTTGCAAGACTGGTTCTGATGCAACCAGCATAGCTACACGTGTAGCTAGAGCGTATAATGATAAGGACAAAATACTGCGCTGCGGCTATCATGGCTGGCATGACTGGTGCGTTGAAGTTCAAGGCGGAGTGCCAAAACAAGTTTCAGATCTTACAATAGAGTTTGAATATGGTGATTTAAATGTGCTGGAAGATGTATTAAAGCAGCATGCAAATGAAGCTGCCTGCATTATTATTACACCGGTAGGACATCCCCTTGCACATCCTGTAACAGCTCCACCAGAGGGGTATTTGCAAGGTGTTAGAGAGCTTGCTGATAAATACAATGTTGTATTGATATTTGACGAAATCAGAACAGGCTTCAGGGTATCCTTGGGCGGTGCACAAGAAAGATATGGAGTAACACCTGATTTGTCAGTATTCGGTAAGGCAATGGCTAATGGATATCCGATCAGTGCTTGTGTAGGCAAGACAGAGTTCATGAAGGTGCTTGAGAAGAAAGCTTTTGTAAGCTCTACCTTTTTCCCCAACAGCTTAGAAATGGCTGCTGCTATGAAGACTATTGATATATTAGAAAGAGACAGGGTTATAGAGGATATTTGGACCAGAGGACAGAAATTCCAAGATGCTACTGCTAAGCTTATCGCTGAGTCAGGAGTTCCTGCTGATGTTTCCGGTATACCTCCAATGCAATTTATTACCTTTGACAAGGTTGATGCGCAGTACAAGGAGAGAAGAGCCTTCTTCTATACGCAAACAATCAGGAGAGGCTTGTTTATACAACCCTATCATCATGGTTATATCTGCTACAGACATACAGATGCAGACCTCAAGCATGCATTAAATGCAATAGGAGAAGCCTTGGAAGAAACAAAAAAAGCTTATCCATACAATAAATAAATAGAAGCAAATAAAAAGCACCCGCTCAGTGGGTGCTTTTTCATATCTTTAGTTCATCAGTTCAAATTCGCTGTTCGTTACAACGAAGTTGTCCTTTAAACCGGAAGTAATATAAACTTTTTTGTCGTAGGTTATAAATATTGCTTCGATATTCTTTTGGCTTTCAATAAATTTCATTCCTTCCTCCAGACCCAGTAGCAGTACAGAGGTTGAATTGCCGTCACCATCCATGGAACTGTCAGTTATTATGGAGACACTTGCAATATCATTATCGGCAGGATACCCTGTTCTTGGGTCAAGAATATGGTGGTATCTCTTGCCATTCTCTTCGAAGTATCTCTCATAAGTACCTGAGGTAACAACTGTTTGATCGGTTATGTTAATGATACCTAAAAATTCGCCTCTTGGATTGAAGGGATCTTGAATTCCAATTCGCCAAGGAGCGCCCTTTAAATTGCCACCTATAGTAAGCACATTACCACCAAGGTTTATGATGGCATTCTGAACGCCGTTGTCCTTTAAAATTTTAGCAACTTCGTCTGCTGCATAGCCTTTTGCAATAGCGCCAAGATCGACCTGCATGCCGGGTTCATCTAGCTTTGCAGTGAGCGTGCTGCGATCTAATTGAAGCTTGTTAAAGTCTATTAATTTTATCTTTTCTAGCAAAACTTGAGGATCCGGTACAGCTGCTTCCTCAGTACCAATATTCCATAGCTTAACGATAGGACCGACGGTTATATCAAATCTGCCCTTAGATAACTCGGAATAGTATTTTCCTCTTTCCAATACATCGAAGGTATCGGTGCTTACCTTGACAGCACTCGTCCCAGCAGCTTGATTCAGCGCAATTATTTCACTTGTGTCGGCATTGTTGATAGTCATTTTGCTCTCAATTGCTCTTATTCTATCTAATGCTTTGTTTATAATTGATTCATCCTGCTTATCATATATTGTAATATTAACTACTGTGCCTAATAAAAAATCTGATTTTGTAATTGGCTGCCCAAGTGCGGGCTGATTTGGATCGGACGCTGCTGCTGGTGGAGTTTTGCTGCAGGAAGTAAATGCAAGAGCTATCATGCATATAATAAGAATTAATAATATTTTGCGTTTTTGAAACAATGTTTTATCCTCCCTAATAAATATGTTGCAAATTGATTAAAATAAAGCCATGCTTATATTGTATATTAAAGAAGTTCGTTATTCAATATACAAACTTCTATGGAAAATACAGTTTATACCATTAACTTGGAAGTATTTATAATGTATAATGTTATAGGAATAAGTAGTATTTGTTTTTAATAAGAGATATGTGCTATATATTTCGTGCTAAACAATTTACATTCACTAAAATAGCACGAAATATTATCCGCTGTTTATAAATCGCACAAAGTACTATTTATTTCGATGTCAAAACTTTAGTGCGATTTATATAGTGAATTGTTTGGAGGTGCAATAAATGAAATTAAAAAAAGGTGATATAATTATTGCTGTAATATTGATTGCAGCTGTAGGGTTTTGGCTATATAACAGTTATATTTCAAGTAACACGCTTATAAGTAGTCTTGTTATAGAAGTAAATGGAAGCACTTACAAAAAGATACCTATGAGTGAACTGAAAAAGGAACAGCACATTCACATAGATTTTGAGAACAATAGACATATTGATATAAAAGCCGATGAAAGTGGCGCTTGGGTGCAGGATGTTATATGTCCGGACAAGCTTTGTCAAAAAACAGGAGCAATAAATAAAGTTGGCCAAAGCATAGTTTGTTTACCAAATAAAGTAAATATTTACTATGAAGGTGATGAAGAGTCACCGGTAGATAATGTAGCATATTAATTATAGTTGGGGTGAGGAAATGAAGAACACAAAAAAAATGGTTCTTTTGAGTGTATTGGTGTCCCAAGCCTTAGTACTTTATGTAATTGAGAGGATGATCCCCGTACCGATACCGGTTCCGGGAATTAAACTAGGCTTGGCAAATGTAATTTCATTGTTTACGATTATTATTTTTGGCTGGAAGGAAGCTGTTCTTGT
This sequence comes from Clostridiales bacterium GWB2_37_7, assembly GCA_001797185.1. Classification (GTDB taxonomy): domain Bacteria; phylum Bacillota; class Clostridia; order Lutisporales; family Lutisporaceae; genus GWB2-37-7. The sequence goes on along the minus strand of MGOS01000071.1, from coordinate 77,906 downwards.
TGTTTTTCTAAGAACGATTTTGGGCTCCTTTTTTGGAGGCGGTATCTCATCCTTCTTATATAGCTTTACAGGTGGAATTATTAGTATATTGGCAATGGCAGTATTATACAAATACTTCGGAAAAATGTTTAGTATAATTGCTATCAGTGTTATAGGAGCTGTATTCCATAACATTGGTCAGATTTTAGTAGCGAGCTTGGTGGTTTCAAATGCTAATTTATTTTTTTATCTGCCGATACTTTTAATTTCAGCAGTTATAACGGGTATTTTTATTGGAATGATAGTGCAATTAACCATGAAGCCCCTTAAAACGATACTTAGGATAGATAGGAAGTGATTAGATGTGGATGGACAATGAGTTCTTACAAGGTGAAATGCAACAGATTGAGGAACAGCTAAAAAAAGCCTTGAAGACCAGAAACAAAACCGTTCAAAATGCGCTGATAAAGCTGCAGCAAAGCGGGGGAAAACGTTTAAGACCTGTACTTACGGTTCTAGGTGCTACCTTTGGGAACTATGATGCGAGCACTGTGATACCTTTGGCAGCATCCTTAGAAGTAATTCATATGGCAACGCTTATTCATGATGATATTATAGATGATACAAAGCTTCGTAGAGGAAGTGAGACGCTTCATAGTATGCTTGGAAGAGATGTGGCGGTATATACAGGGGACTTCCTATTTACCAGAGCTTTTATGTTAATTGCAGATATAGCAGAAGTCAAACTAATGAAGGATATATCAAAGGGAATGGCATATATTTGTGATGGAGAAATAGATCAAAATGAGCAGAGATATAGTAAAGCTACGACAGTTAAGCAATATCTAAAGAGAATAAGCGGCAAAACTGCAGCTCTTTTTGCTTTAAGCCTTGCATCGGGTGGCTACAAAACCGGTTGTTCAAAGAGAATAACCAACAAGCTCGGTGTAATTGGAAAAGATATTGGGATGGCTTTTCAAATAATTGATGATATATTAGACTTTACAGGCAGCGAAAGTAAAATAGGCAAGCCAGCCTTTAATGATGTAATACAGGGAGTTTATACGCTGCCGGTGATATTCGCTTTGAATTCTAAATACAAGGCAGAAACAGAAGCAGCCTTGGATAAGATGCAGCAGGATGCCGGAAATAGTCTCAAAGAAGTGCTGGAAAAAGCAGGTGTAATTGATAAAGCACGCAAGATTGCAATGAGATATGTAGAAAAGGCAAGAAGCAAGACATTGGAATTACCAGATGCCTTGGGGAAAGAGATTATTTTGGAAATAATTGATCAACAAATAAGCAGAAAGTTTTAGCTTTCATAGCAGCTTTATTATTCGGTTCATAAAAGGCATCCTTTATTTTTAATTTAGGAGCCTTTTTTATTTTTTTTGCATGTATTTCAAGAAGTCCATTCCTCCTGCGTCGATCAAGCCATTAATGATGCTTTGATTGATATCTGTACTATGGAACTTATCAATTTCTCTTTTTATATTACATATTAATTGTATTTGCTGCACAAGTTTGCAAATACTAAAGCCATTGGTTTAAGATAAGGTTAGGCAGGGTTTAAATAAGGGCTGGCTTGGGGGATGAATAGCCCTCTAAATACATATGCATAGGATGCAGACGCACGGAGGATGAAGATGAAGAATAACCGGACTATCAAGGATTTGACTCAAGGCAACATGATGAAAAATATGCTGGTGTTTTCACTACCTATGCTGTTTGGAAATGTATTGCAGAACCTATACAACTGGGTGGATAGCATAATAGTAGGAAACTTTGTGGGTTATCATGCACTAGCGGCTGTTAATATAGCTTTTCCAATCATGTTTATTTTGATATCTGTTGTACTTGGACTTACTATGGCTACATCCATATTGATTTCTCAATATGCAGGAGCAAACAATGAAGAGATGATTAAGAAAACCATAGGCACTACAACTATATTTTTAGGAGCATCAGCAGTTGTAGTATCGATAGTTGGTATCGTTTTTAGCAAACAATTTTTACTGCTGGTAAATACGCCTGCTGAAATAATGAAGGATACACAAAGCTATCTCATTATAATCATGGCTGGTATGATCTTTACCTTTGGCTACAACATGACCAGTGCAGTGCTTAGAGGTTTGGGAGACTCAGTCACGCCAACGAAGTTTTTGATGATCTCTACGGTGCTAAATGCGATATTAGATATTGTCTTTATCATGGGAATAGGTCCTATACTCTCTATGGGAGTTGCAGGGGCAGCCTTGGCGACAGGAATAGCTCAAGGAACATCTTATATATTGAGTATCCTCTATCTAAGCAAGAAAGGTCATCTCATAAGCTTTAGACTATCAGAGTTAAAGTTTGACAAGCAAATAATGATGAAAATATTAAGCTTAGGGGTTCCTTCTGCCGTGCAGCAGTTTATAGTATCCTCGGGTTTGCTTGCCTTAAGTGGTATCATTAATAGTTTTGGATCGGATGTTATTGCAG
>MGOS01000071.1:73972-75380 GCA_001797185.1 Clostridiales bacterium GWB2_37_7 | reverse complement strand
AAGGAAGTGTTCAAAAACGGAGCAATACTTTCTATTGTAATCTCTTCTGCGACAATTTTATTTGTCTATACCCTAGGAAGACCATCACTTTACATGTTTACACAGGAAGTAAGGGTTATAGAAATTGGAATACAGTATTTAAAGATCGTTTCACTAGCTTACATATTTTTAGGGTTAAACTTTTTATTTTCAGGAATATTGAGAGGTGCGGGCGAGGTATGGGTAAATACAATTATAACCATTCTCATCTTCTATGGAATAAGGGTACCCTTGGCGGCATATCTTTCTAGTAAAACTAGCTTTGGCAGCTCGGGGATATGGATAGCAATAGCAATAAGCTTTACAATAGGCTGCATGTTGAATGGCGGCTATTATGCTACCGGCAGATGGAAGCGCAAGGAGATCATAAGACCAAGGTCAGTAGAGCAAAGCGACACTTCGATCGATATGTCCAAGGCAAGTATAGAAACCATGGATGCCGCAATAGCAGAAGCGGATACAAATGAATTTGTGAATATAAACAGTAAAGGGGAGAATTAGATGAGTCTGATACAAGCTATTATATTGGGAATTGTGCAGGGCCTTACAGAGTTTTTACCCATCAGCAGCTCGGGGCACCTGGTGCTGATGCAAAAGATATTTGGAATAACAGAGCCGACATTAATATTTGATACCAGTGTACATTTAGGAACCTTAATTGCTGTTTTTGCAGTGTTTAAGGATGATATCATACAGATACTAAAAAAGCCCTTCCAAAAGCTTACATGGTTGTTGCTAGCAGGTACAATACCAACCGCTATCGTAGGAATCGCTTTTAAGGATACCTTTGAGCAGATGTTTCGCAGCGGAAGCACTTTAGGCTTTGAGTTTCTTGCAACGGGAGCCATATTGCTTTGGTCCGGCACATTAAAAAGCGGAAGAAAGAGTGTAAGAGAAACCTCATATTTTGATGCTGCATTTATAGGAGTAATGCAAGGTTTGGCAATAATGCCCGCTATATCCAGATCTGGGCTGACCATATCTGGTGCATTGTTCAGAAATTTAGACAGAGAATTTGCAGCACGCTTTTCCTTCCTGCTGTCCGTTCCAGCTATATTAGGGGCTGCAGTATTTCAGGTGAAGGATATTATGGAGGTTGGAGGCGGCAGTGGCATTGGTATGAATGCTTTGATTGCTGGATCAGTTGCAGCTGCATTAGCGGGCTATGTATCAATCAAATATATGCTTCGTGTATTGAGGGAAGGTAAAATAAAGTATTTTGCATATTATGTTTTTGCTTTAGGAACCTTGGTAATATTGGATCAATACGTGACACACATTTTCTTCTAAAAATTAATAAAACAGCTGGATTAAGGCAGCTTACTGCTGTAAATCAGCTGTTTTATTTTTGTATAGGAAAGGTTATTTC
>MGOS01000071.1:68932-73869 GCA_001797185.1 Clostridiales bacterium GWB2_37_7 | reverse complement strand
CATAAGGAATGAATTCGCTTTCGAAAAGCCTATAGGAGGATTGCAAAATCTTTATGAAAAAACTAAAATAATTTTTTAAATTCTATCCCCGTTTAACAGATTTTAATATATAATTAAAATAGTATGAAAAAAATTGCAGTAGAAAGGTGTTTTGCAATTGAATGAGTTAAAGGAACTGTTGCCTTATCTCAAATCCTGGAATACATATGTAGATATTTTAATAATAGCACTTATCATTTATAAAGCTATGGATCTCATAAAAGAAACAAGAGCAGAGCAGCTTATCAAGGGTATTGCTATGCTTATTATTGCTACCAAAGTCAGTGAGATGCTAGGACTACACACTGTATACTGGCTGCTTAAAAATGCGATGACAGTCGGTTTTATTGCTATATTAATTATATTTCAGCCAGAATTAAGGCGAGCATTGGAGCATTTGGGTCGTGGAAAGTTTTTTGCAAAAGGGGATATGCTGGAGCAGGAATTTGACATCATGCTGGATGAAATAAATGTAGCTGTTGCACAGCTCTCCAAAACAAAAACAGGTGCAATCATTGTATTGGAACAGGAAACAGGCTTAAATGAGCATATAGAAACAGGAACACATATGGATTCTAGAGTAACCAGTGCATTGCTTCTGAATGTGTTTATACCCAATACACCATTGCATGACGGCGCGTTGATCATACGCAAGAATCGAATTGCAGCTGCGGGCTGTTTTCTCCCTTTGACAGAAAATCAGAATCTCAGCAAGGAATTGGGTACAAGGCACAGAGCAGCTTTGGGGATTACAGAGATGTCTGATGCTTTAGTGATTATTGTATCCGAAGAAACGGGAGTTATTTCTTTTGCTATGGAAGGTAAGCTTTTCAGGTATCTGGATATCAAGTCCTTGAAGGAAATCGTAAAGAATAATTTTAAGTTAAAAGAATTAAAACAACCCATTTGGATGAAGTGGGGTGTTAAAGATGAGTAAACATGTAATTTTAAGAGAAACAACAATAAAAATACTCTCAGTTGTGTTCGCTGTTTTACTCTGGTTCTATGTAATAACGGAGCAGAACCCTGTAGTACCTAAAGATATAACGATTCCTGTTGGAATCATTAATATGGATACTTTATCTAAAAACAATCTTGTAATGATTGATGCCACGGATTCCTTTTCTGTTACCCTTAAGTTAAAGGGTAAAAAAGAAATTCTGGATACTGTTAATCGAAATAGTTTAAATGCTTATGCAGATTTAAACAATTACAAAACTGAAGGTGAAAATACGATACCTGTAATAATAAATGGACTACCCGATGGTATAACGGTCACCTCTAGGTCGGAGCATAGCATTAATGTTCGTTTAGATAAAAAGCTTGTTGTTCAAAAAACCATTTTTGCTAATATAACAGGCAATCCCATGGGTGGTTTGGCAAACCTGTCACCAATATTGTCACCAACAGAAGTTGTCTTGACTGGTGCAGAATCTTTCGTAACAAGGGTAGAATCTGTTCGAGTGGATATTGACATTGCGGGGGTTGATGCAAATGTTAGTAAGAGGCTGCCTGTAAGACTGTTGGACGTGGAAGGTAAAGATGTAGCAGGCGTGAAGGCGGACATAGAATGGGTAAATGTTATTGTTCCTGTAGCGAATACAAAACGAGTCCCAATTCAGCTTGTTTTGGAAGGAGCACCCGGTGAGGGCTATGTGATTGCAGACAAATTGGTTCAACCAAGAGAGATATTAGTAACGGGAGAGCAAGAGGCTTTAGACAATCTAACGACAATTAGCAGCAGTAAAATCAGCATTGATAATCTTATGGAGGATATCGCTCTTCCTGTTGCTTTGGATTTGCCGGAAGGCATTCAATTGGTTAATGCAAAGGAGACCGTTAATGCAACCATAGATATTGATAAATTGGTAACAAATACCATTGATATAAGCAGTATTGATTATAGAAATTTAGATGAAAAATATATCGTAGCAGATTTCCCGGCTAGAAAAATAAAGGTAGTGGTAAGAGGACCTGAAGCTATTATAAGCAACATCAGCAGCAATTTAACCTTATATGTGGATTTAATCAATGCAAAAGAGGGTCTAGAAGCTTATGAGATTCAAGTGAGCAAGTTGCCTTTGCTGGAGATACTTGAGCTGGAACCTAAGAGTATTGGATTGGATATAAAAATTAGGGAATAATACAGGCGATAGCCTGTATTATTTTCTAGTGCGGGCTAAAAATAACTAACCTCATTGGAGGATACATATGAAATTAGAAATAAGAAATCTAAAATTATCCATTGAAAATATAGCAAAGGAATTCGAGCTGGAGCTGTTAAAAAAAGCTGCAGCTAAGAAGCTAAAGCTTCAGATCAAGGATATCGTGTCGCTTAAGATATTAAAGAAATCCTTAGATGCGAGAAAAAAAGACGACATGATGTTCGTCTATTCAATAGTTGCAGATTTGCAAGGTCACACAAAAGTAAAATTAAATGATGCTAAGGATATTACTGAATACAGTCCGGAGAAATATATAGAGGTTATTTGCGGCGAGGGTGAAATAATCCAGAGACCTATCATTATTGGAAGCGGACCTGCGGGTTTGTTCTGCGGTCTGATGTTAGCAGAGCGAGGGTACAAGCCGCTGATTTTCGAAAGAGGTAAGGACGTGGATTCCAGAAGCAAGGATATCGATTTGTTTTGGAAGGGTGGAGTCTTTAATGAAGAGTCCAATGTACAATTTGGTGAAGGCGGTGCGGGGACCTTCTCTGACGGCAAGCTTACCACCAGAATCAAGGATAATCGATGTGACTTCGTGCTGCAGAGGTTTGTAGAAGCTGGAGCACCAGAGGAAATTTTATATTTAAATAAGCCCCATATTGGCACTGATATTTTAAAGACAGTAGTTAAAAATCTTAGAAGCAAAATAATTGAATTAGGCGGGGAAGTAAGGTTCTGCGCCAAGGTTACCGATGTTATAACTGAAAACAATAAAGCGGTAGGCGTAGTGATAAATGAAGAAGAAAGCATATTTTCCAATGTAATTTTGGCAGCTTTGGGACACAGCGCCAGAGATACCTATAAAATGATTTTTGAAAGAGGTGTCAGGATTGTTCCAAAGCCTTTCTCTATAGGTGTACGGATAGAGCATCCTCAAAGCATGATAGATGAAGCCCAATATGGCAAGCACGCTGGACACACTGCCTTGGGTGCAGCTGACTATATACTTACCTATCGAAGCGAGACTACAGGCAGATCTGCATACAGCTTCTGCATGTGCCCGGGAGGAACTGTGGTAGCGGCAGCCTCAGAAGCGGGTATGATCGTTACAAACGGTATGAGTGAATTTGCCCGAGATAAACAAAATGCCAACAGTGCCTTGGTGGTGTCTGTTTCTCCAGAGGATTTTGGTAGTACACATCCACTTGCGGGAGTTGAATATCAAAGAACTTGGGAACGAAAGGCTTTTGAAGCAGGCGGCAGAAACTACAATGCACCAGTGCAATTGGTCGGTGATTTTTTGTCAGGTAATGCATCAAGCAAGCTTGGAGAGATCAACCCCAGCTATATGCCGGGGATAAAGCTGACGGATATGCAGCTATGCTTGCCGGACTATGTAACGATCACCTTAAAGGAAGCGTTAAGAGAATTTGACAGAAAGATCAAGGGTTATGCAAGACAAGATGCGCTTATGACAGGTGTAGAAACCAGAACCTCAGCACCTATAAGAATCCTGCGCAAGGAAAATATGGAGTCGGAAAACATAGATAATTTTTACCCCATCGGGGAAGGGGCCGGCTATGCAGGGGGCATAATCAGTGCTGCCGTGGACGGAATCAAAGCAGCAGAAAAAATAATCGAACAGTTTAAACCTATAAAATAAATCATATTTACAAATGTAGGGGCTGGTCTATGCGCCAGCCTGCGATTGAATTAACCCGTATAACTGTAGGGGCTGGTCTCTGTGCCAACCCGTAAATAGAATATTTATTATTTATAACGAGGCAAAAATATGTCTCCCAGTTCTATAAGTGGCGGGTTCCGATTTCAGCAACAGGAGGTGGGCATATATCCCCCTGCCTCTTTGAAACGCCTTGGGTAGTTTTTTGCAACAAGTGCAAAAAACTTTCAATAAATCTTGTTATAAACAAAAGTGAGGTAAGGTATGGAAAGAGGAATACAACTGATACTTAACTCCACTCACGATGCGATGATTGCAGTTAACTTAGATGGAGTAATAACCTTGTTTAATACTGCAGCGGAACGACTTACGGGTATAAAGCCAGAGGATGCACTGGGTAAATATGTAGGAGATGTGGTTACGGATACCAGACTTCCCTATATATTAGAGTCAGGAAGGTCAGAACTGAACCAACAGCAGAAGCTAGGCAGCATAAAGATTATAACCAATCGTATGCCCATTAAGGATGATAGTGGAAAGATCATTGGCGCTATAGCGGTATTTAGAGATATTACGGAGGTTATAGCCCTTGCGGAGGAGATAACGAACCTCAAGGAAATGCAAAGCATGCTGGAGGCTATATTCAATGCAACGCAAGATGCAATAACGGTTGTAGACCAAGCTGGAAATGGAGTTATGATAAACCCTGCATATACCAGGATTACGGGACTTTCGGAGAAGGATGTAATAGGCAAGCCTGCTACTGTAGACATAGCAGAGGGCGAAAGCATACATATCAAGGTTATTAATACCAAACAGCCTGTAAAGGGAGCTTTAATAAAGGTCGGTCCAGCCCATAAGGAGGTTCTTGTAAATGCTGCTCCAATCATTGTTGATGGTGAGTTAAGGGGGAGTGTAGGTGTTATACATGATCTTACGGAGATTTCTAAGCTTTCCCATGAGCTTAAGCAAGCCAAGGCAATCATTCGTAAGTTGGAGGCAAAGTATACCTTTGAGGATATAGTGGGCAATGATGCTCAGCTGCTTGCAGC